>JAHEIK010000223.1 GCA_024639415.1 Planctomycetota bacterium | reverse complement strand
AATGGTGGGCGTTACTGGACTCGAACCAGTGACCCCTGCGAGCCTCGCTGCGCTCGGCCCTTCGGGCTTGACCCGCGTGTTCTCGCTGGGGGCCCTGCCCCCAGGCCACTGCTTGGCGCTGCGCGCCACGCAGTTCCCCCGGCTGGGGGTCACTGGGCGGGATGTCGACGCAAGATCCGCGGCGTGACATCGGAGAGTAGAAATGGTGGGCGTTACTGGACTCGAACCAGTGACCCCCAGCTTGTCGAGCTGGTGCTCTAGCCAACTGAGCTAAACGCCCACGCGTGCGGGGCAGAGGTTGTACCACCACCCGGGAGGGGCGCAAAAACGGCGTGGGGTGGCGGGTGGGTGCGGACGGCGGGCGTGGGGAGCCCGGGGAGGCGGGCGCGTCCGGTTGGCGCGGGCGCGCACGCGGCGGCAGCGGAGCTGCAGCCTTGGGGCGCCCCTACAGGGGGCTGGCGGGGGCAGGCCGTACAGGAACGCAACAGGGGGAGACACAGGGGGTTCCAGCCGGGGAAGGGTGTCCAAGGGGCGGTACACTCGGCCCCCTGTGCAGCGCTGGAGCCACCCATGAAGCTCTCCTACCTCCTGATCAACATCGTCCTCGTCGCAGGCGGCATCTTCGTCTACGACCAGATCAAGAGCCCCGACCCCGCCGGGACCACAGGCGGTGGCTACGACCCGCTGCAGGCCGACGCACCGTACGACCCCGAGCCCGCACCCGAGGGCGCCGGCAGCATGACCAGCGGCGGCATGCGCGGCAGCAGCGACAAGGCCACCATCCGCGCCCTCGAGGATCGCCTCGCCTCGCTCGAGCGTCTCATCTCACGCCGGACCCCGCCTTCGAGCGACGGCACGCCGGCGCCCGTGGGGGGCAAGCTGCCCGAGTTGGCGGCGACCGACTTCATCGATCCCGAGAATCCCAGCTTCGACGAGAAGACCGTCCAGACGATCGAGGCCTACGTCGACGAGATCAACCGCCGCAAGGCCATCGCCCGCCAGCGCGAGCGCGTGGGCGCCGAACTCGATCGCCTGGGCGTCGAACTCAGCGACGAGCAGAAGAAGAACGTCGTCGACGCCACCCTCACGTACCAGGACAAGGCTCGCGAGCTGCTGCGCCAGGGCTGGAGCCGAGACGAGAAGGGCCGCGAGGCGCGCAAGGAGGCCTTCTCCAGCCTCCAGGACGAGTACGCCACGACCATCAATCGCCTCGTGCCCACGTCCGCCGCCGAGAAGATCTCCAGCAGTCGCGTTGCCCGCGGCATGGGCTTCTACAACCGCGGCGGTCGCGCACGGGCGGACCGCAGCAACCGCTCGGGGCCCCGCAGCGGCGGCCGCTAGAGCGCCCCTCCCAGGGGCTCCGAATTCGGGCCTCGAAGCTCGTCGGCACAGCGCCGATCCGGGTACGCGCAAGCGCGCCAGAGGTAGACTTCCGCGGCGTTTCGCGTGAAGGAGAAACTACCCATGCGCATCGGCGTCCCGACGGAAGTCAAGGCTTACGAGAACCGCATCGCTATGGTGCCCGGCGGCGTTCACGCCCTAGTCCAGGACGGCCACGAGGTGTTCGTCCAGAAGGGCGGCGGACTCGGCTCCGGCCTCACGGACGAGGAGTTCGTCACGGCAGGAGCGACCATCGTCGACGACGTGGACGAGCTCTGGGCGATGGTCGACATGATCGTCAAGGTGAAGGAGCCGCTCCCCGAGGAGTTCGGCCGCTGCCGTGAGGGTCTGACCATCTTCACGTACTTCCACTTCGCCGCAGCCAAGGAGCTGACGGACGCGATGGTGAGCTCGGGCGCAGCCTGCTTCACCTACGAGACCCTCGAGGTCGGCAAGACCCTCCCGCTGCTCGTGCCCATGTCCGAGGTGGCCGGCCGCATGGCCATCCAGGTCGGCGCGCACTGCCTCGAGAAGGCCCAGGGCGGCCGCGGCGTGCTCATGGGCGGCGTCCCCGGCGTCTCGCCCGCGAGCGTGCTCATCCTCGGTGGCGGCGTCGTCGGCACCCAGGCAGCCAAGATGGCCGCCGGCATGGGCGCCGACGTCACCATCATGGACATCGACCTCGATCGCCTGCGCTACCTCGAGGACGTGATGCCCGCCAACATCACGACCGTCTACTCGACGCCGCAGAGCATCCACCACCGCTGCAAGTTCGCCGACCTCGTCGTCGGCGCCGTGCTGATCGAGGGCGCCCGCGCCCCGACGCTCGTGCCGCGGGCCTACCTGAAGGACATGAACGAGGGCTCGGTCATCGTCGACGTCGCCATCGACCAGGGTGGCTGCGTCGAGACCATCCACGCCACCACGCACGCCGAGCCGACCTACGTGGTCGACGGCGTCGTGCACTACGGCGTGGCGAACATGCCCGGCGCCGTGCCGCGCACCTCGACCTTCGCCCTCACCAACGCCACGACCCCCTGGGTGCGCCAGTTGGCGGCCCTGGGCGCCGAGAAGGCGGTGGCCGAGAGCGCCGAGCTGCGCAGCGCCTTGAACGTCTGGAAGAACGAGATCACCCACAAGGGTGTGTCGGACGCGTTCGACTACTCGTTCAAGCCGGTCGCAGTCGGGTAGACTCCCCCGAGAATTCGGGGGTTCCGTGCAGTCACCCAAGGGCGCGCCGTTGACGGAGGTTCCGCTCCTCCGGGCCACCGTCACGTTCGGCACGCCCATGGTCGTGGCCATGGCGTTGGGGGCGCTCTTCAACCTCGTCGACCTGTGGATCGTCGGGCGGATGGAGCGCCCCGATATCGCCATCGCCGCGGTGACGATCCCGTCGCTCGTCAACTCGATCCCGATGATCATCTTCAACGGGATCGTGAACGCGGTCATCGCGCTCGTGGCCCGCTTCCACGGGCTCGGCAACCTCAAGCGCGCCAACATCGCCAGCGGGCAGGGCTTCCTGCTGACGCTCGTGCTCGGCGTGCTGATGGGCGTGCCGCCGTGGATCTACTCCGAGGAGATCTGCGCGGCGCTGGGCGCCACCGGTGCGGCCGGCGACCCGGGCAGCGTGCTCAACGGCGCGACGGCCTACCTGTCGATCGTCAGCGCCGGCACGATCACGATGTTCCTGCTCATGACGATCACCGGCGCGATGCGCGCGGTGGGCAACAGCCTCGTGCCGCTGATCCTGCTCGGCGGGGCGAACCTGCTGAATGTCGTCCTGGACTACTGGTTCATCTTCGGCGGCCTGGGCCTCGAGCCGATGGGCGTGGCCGGCGCCGCCTGGGCGACGGTCATCGCACGCGGCATCTTCGCGGTGGCGGGCCTGATGCTGCTCAACCGCGGCTTCCTCGGCCTGCAGCTCAAGCGCTGGTACGTGCACTGGAAGATCATCTGGCAGGTGCTGGCCATCGGCATCCCGTCATGCATGCAGTGGCTCGTGCGCATGGCGAGCTACCTCTACATCATCTACTTCGTGGGGCAGGCGGCGCCGCTCGCCGGCCGCGGCATCACCGAGGCCCAGGCGGCCTACGGCGTGGGCCTGAGGCTCGACACCCTGGCGCTCTTCAGCGGCTTCGGCTGGGGGGCGGCGGCCGCCACGCTCGTGGGCCAGAACCTGGGCCGGGGACGCGTCGACCGCGCCTACCGCGCGGGCTGGATCGCGCTCGGCCTCAACATGGCCATGATGCTCGTGTTCGCCGCCGGCTACGTGCTGTTCGCCGAGCAGCTGCTCGGCTTCATGGGCTTCGACCTGAGCACGACGACGGACGCCGCCCAGGTGCGCGACATCGGCCGCACCTACCTCTACGTGATGTCGTCGGGCTTCGTGTTCCTGGCCGTCTCGGTCGTTCTCTCCCAGGCGCTGGCGGGGGCCGGGGCGACGAAGTTCCCGCTCCTGATCGAGCTGGTCGCCTACGGCGCCGTGGGCTTCCCGTTCACCCAGTGGGTGGCGAGCCGCGCGGACGTCTGGGGGCTGCGGGGGCTGTGGCTCTCGGCCGTGGCCATCCACCTCGCAGTCGCGATTGCGTACGTGGTATGGTTCCGCTTCGGTCCATGGGCGAAGAAGGAGATCAAGTGAGGCAGGGCGATCCCAAGGTGCTCAAGCTCGAGCGCCAGCTGAACCTGGTCTCGTACCTGCTGTCCTCACGGGCACCGGTACCCTTCTCCGACATCCGCGGTCGGGTCGTCGGCTACGACGACGCCGCGAGCCCGGACGCCGTCGAGAAGCGCTTCGACCGCGACAAGGCGGACCTGCGCTCCATCGGCGTCAACATCGAGTACGTGCCCAGCGACCTCTTCGGGCGCGCCGGCTACGTCATCGATCCGCGCGGCTACTTCCTGCGCGAGACCAAGCTCGAGCCCGAGGACGCCATGCTCCTGGCCGTCCTGCAGCGCACGCTCGGCGTCGTGGACGACAACCTGGGCCGCAACCTGAAGTCGGCACTGGCCAAGCTCACCATCGACAGCCAACTGCCCGAGCCGCTACGCGCGTCCGTTGCCGAGCAGCACCTGCTCACGCTCGGTCGCCCCGACCGCGATCCCGGCCGCCGCCACGTCGCGCTGCTGGGCGAAGCCGTCGGTCGCCGCCGCCGCGTCGAGTTCCGCTACCACACCGTCGACGCCGCCCGCACCGAGGCGCGTGTCGTGCGTCCGTTCGGCCTGGGTCTCGTCGACGGCAACTGGCACCTCGTCGGCCTCGACGAGTCGCGCAGCAAGCCCGCCGTGCGGCGCTTCCGCCTCGACCGCATCCAGGGCAAGGTCGTCACGGTCGACAAGCAGGACGACGCCTACGAGGTGCCCGCCGACTTCGACATCTCGCGGCACATCGAGCAAGAAGAGTTCGAGATGGGCGACGGCGCCGAGATCGACGTCACCGTCGAGTTCGACAGCATCGCGACCTGGCTCATGGCGCGCAGGCGTCGGGGCGCGGGCGAGCTGAAGCCGCTCAAGGACGGCCGCGGCCATTTCAAGGTCGGCATCCGCAGTGAAGAGGGCTTCTTCCGCTGGATGGCGGAGTTCGGCCAGCACGCACGCATCGTGGCGCCCAAGCGCCTCGCGGTCGCCTACGGCGAGCGCATGCTGTCTGCGCGCGCGCTCTACGAGGACGTGCCCGCCGGCGTGTAACGCTTGGTCGCTAGGCCGAGCGGCGCTCCTGCGGAGCATCGGCTTCGGCTACCAGACGATCGAGGTGCAGCCGAGCGGCCTCCACTTCGCCCGCATCCAGCATCTGCCGCAGGCGGTGCAGCAGGCGGGCGCGGTCGACGTCGCGACGTGCGATGTCGCGCCGGTGGTTCTCGATCTCCTGGGCCAAGGACTTGAGGAAGTCGCCGTCACGCAGGGTGAGGCGGCAGCCGTAGTCCCCCAGACGCATGCCGCGCAGGGCACGGCGCATGACGTAGGCCGGGCCGACGTAGCGGTGGGTCAGACGCATCATGACGGGGGCGGCGATCAGGCCCGCGACCACGAAGCAGCCGATGAGGGTGGCGATGAAGGGCACCGTGGCGTCCGCCACGAGCATGCGTCCGAGCATGTTGGGGCGCCCCAGCAGGTAGAAGGCCGCCGCCCCGAACAGCGCGCCGGAGGCCAGCACGCCGAGCACGCTGAGGATGGACGTGGACTGGCTCGGGTCGTCGAGGACGAACATCCTCCGACGGTTCCGTTGTCCGCTGGCGTTCTTGGGTTTCGACATGACGCGCCTAGGGCCTCCACCTCAACCGGCGCCTTCCTCGACCACACGGGCCGGGCCACTGAAGGCGGGTGGCTGGATCTTCACAGCTTCAAAACGGGCCCGCGGGCCCGGTTCATTGCGCCTCGAGGACCCGGGCGGCCACGTCGGCCGCAGCCTCTTGGGGCTCGACGTCGATCCAGCGCAGGCCGCTGAACGAGCGGAAGAACGTCATCTGCTTGCGGGCGAAGCGGCGCGTGCGCTGGGCGATGCGCTCGCGGGCCTGCGCCTCCGTGATCTCGCCGGCGAGCAGCAGGCGCAACTCCGCCAGCCCGAGCACCTTGCCGGCCTGCGGGCTCAGCGGAGGCTCGGCCGCCAGCAGTTCGCGCGCTTCGTCCACGATGCCTGCCGCGAACATCCGCTCGGTCCTGAGCGCGATGCGCGCGTCCAGGTCCTCCCACGTGCGCCTGAGGCCGGCCACGTGCGCCTCCACGCGGTCGGGCGCGTCCCAGTCGAGGCGGAAGGCGCTGGCCGGACGGCCCGTAGCCCGGACGATCTCCAGCGCCCGCACGATGCGCCGCAGATCGTTCGGGTGTAGCTCCGACGCCCGCTCCGGGTCTACTGCGGCGAGGTCGGCGTGCAGCACCTGGTGGCCCTCCGCCGCCACCCTGGCCTTGAGGGCGGCGCGGTAGTCCGGGTCGGTGGGGACGTCCGTGCCCATGCCCTTCATCCAGCAGCGCAGGTAGAGCGCCGTGCCGCCGACGATCCACGGCGTGTGGCCGCGGGCACGGATGCCGACGAGTTCGTGATCGCAGTCGGTCAGGAAGCGCGCCGCGTCGTACGTGTCGTAGCCGTTCAGGATGCCGAGCAGGTGGTGGGGG
>JAHEIK010000222.1 GCA_024639415.1 Planctomycetota bacterium | reverse complement strand
CCGCAGCGGCGGGACGCGGATCGCGATGACGTTGAGTCGCCAATAGAGGTCCTGGCGGAACTGGCCGGCCTCGACCTCGCTCTCGAGATCGCGATTCGTCGCTGCGATGACGCGTACGTCGGCTCGCTGCGTCTCGCTGCCGCCCACGCGCTCGAACTCCCCCTCCTGCAGGACGCGCAGGAGCTTGACCTGTAGGGCCGGGCTGAGCTCGCCGATCTCGTCCAGGAACAGGGTGCCTCCGTGCGCCGTCTCGAAGCGTCCCTTGCGGAGCGCGTGGGCACCCGTGTACGCGCCCTTCTCGCTGCCGAACAGCTCGGCCTCCAGCACACCCTCGGCCAAGGCGGCGCACTCGACCTTCACCAACGGTCCGTGTGCGCGCGCGCTGCGGTGATGGATGGCCTCGGCGATCAACTCCTTGCCCGTGCCGCTCTCACCCAGGATCAACGCGGTGCTGCTCACCGGCGCGACACGCTCGACGAGGTCGAGCACCTCCATGAACGCGGGACTGCGGCCCACGAGCGTTCGGCCACTGGGTCCGGGGACCGCGGCGATCGGCGCGCCGCCCGGCCCGGTCCGGCGACGCACGGCTGCGACGGGACGTCCCTTCATGACCCGCTTCACGGCGCGCCGAACGTCGCGCAGACGAATCGGCTTCTCGAGCACGTCCTGCACGCCGCGCCTCACGGCCTTGACCGCGGTGTCCACGTTGGCGAAGGCCGAGATGAGGATCGCCGGCACCTCGGGCTGTACGACGCGCAGCCCCTCGAGGAAGTCCAGACCGTCGAGCCCGGGCATGATCAGATCGGTCAGCACGAGATCGATCGCATGGTCCTGCGCGAGCGCCAGTGCCTTCTTGCCGTTCTCGGCGGTGAGCACGTCGTAGCCGTCGCGTGCGAGGCCACGGCGCAGCGACTCGCGGCCGTTGCGATCGTCATCGACGATGAGGATCACAGGTGCGACATCGGCCGTGACGGTCACGTGGACTCCGGTAGAGGGGCTGCAAGCGCGACGGGGGACTGCACGTAGCGCGCATGCACACGCGCATTATGCAACATGCCACCCCGCAACCCAATGGCCCTTCGTCAGGCCGTCTTGGACGACGCGGCGTCCTCAGGCGCGACCTGCACCTGTGCGAGCGGCCAACGAATCGAGACCGAGGTGCCGCGCGCCTCACTGCTTGAGAGCGACATCGCGCCGCCGGAGGCGAGCACGATCTCGCGCACGAGGTACAGGCCCAGCCCCGAACCGCCCGCCTTCGACGTGAAGAACGGCTCGAAGACCCGCTCACGCAGGTCCTCGGGAATGCCCGGACCGTTGTCCTTCACCGTCAGCTTGATGGAGCGGCGCATGCGACGTACGAGCAGGGTGACGGTGGCCCGCCGGGTGCGCTTCTCCTCGCTCGGATCCTCGCCACCCACCGCATCCGCTGCGTTCTCGACGAGGTTGACCAGGATCCGCCGCACCTGGCCCGGGTCGGCGGTGATGCGGTGATCGCCGTCGTCGGAGCGCACGCGCAGGGTCACGTCGCTCTCCGCCAGGCGTGGAGCGGTCTCCTCGACGAAGGCGGCGACGGTGGAACCGAGGTCCACGACTTCGGGCGACGTGCTGGCGACCTTCGAGAGCGACAGGTAGTGCGTGATGATCTGGTTGAGCCGCTCGATCTCCTCGCGGATCGCCGCGAGCGTGGGCGCGATGGAGTCCCGCACGGCGTCGTGGCCCTCGAGTTCGTCCTCGAGCAGGTCCGTCGAGAGGAACAGCGAGTTCAGCGGGTTGCGGAACTCGTGCGCGACGCTGCCGGCGATCTTGGCCATGGCCGAGAGCTTCTCGGTCTCGATCAGGCGATGCCGGATGTGCTGCACCTCGGTCATGTCGTGCAGCAGGAGGACGTGCCGCTCGGGGTCGGCCCCACGCTCGGCGCCGCTGGACTTGCGGGCGTTCTTCAGGCGCGCCCCGTAGACGCGCACGGGAACGTCCTCGCCGGCAGCGTTGACGAGCGTCACCTCGGCTGGGCCGACGCGCCCGCGCGCCTCCAACTCGGCCAGCAACCGCTCGAGCACGCCTTCGCCGCGGAACAGCGCGGCGAGCCCGCGCCGATGGACTTCCCAGCGCCGCCTGCCCGTCATGCGTGTGGCCGCGGTCGTCCACATGCCCAGTCGGCCCGACGCCCGCACCGTGAGGACCGCATCCGGGGTGAGGGTCACGAGTCGCTGCAGGATGTCGTGGGCGCTGCCGATCTCACGTCCGCGGCCCCGGGTTCGCTCGCCGGCAGCACGCGATGCGGCCGTGGCAAGCGCCTGCACGGCGACGTCCGCCGCGCGGTCGATACGCTCGCCGCGGGCTCGCGAGATGCGGCCGCCGTGCTCCGCCCGCTTCAGGGCGTCGCGCACAGCGAAGACGAGGGGGACGAGGGAGAGCGGCGCCAAGCGCGAAGCAGGCCCCTGCGTGGGCAGATCGCGGGCCTTCGTCAGTCCGGCGGCCTTGCGCTTGGTGGCCCTTGCGCCGCTCTCGAGCGCCCGGGCGATCTGCGCGTGCAGAGCCTTGGCAGAGTCCGCATCGAGATCCAGGGCGTGGAGGATCTCGGGGATCGTGCCGGGGGCCGGGGGCATCCGCTGCATGGACATGGCGAGAATACACGCCCGCAGGGTGCAGCGGTATCCTGCGGGGCCTTCCCATGCGTGCCGTCATGACGACCTCCAGCCGCCTCCCCGCCGCGCTTCGCGCGCTGGCCGCCTGTCTGCTGTGCACGCTCGTGGCTGCCTCGCCCGCTCTCGCGGGCGGACTCGAGAAGGCCGAAGCCGCGCTGGGTGCAGGCCGGGCCGACGACGCACGCACCGCCCTGCTGGCGTGGTTCGACGGAGACGCCGTGGATGCGGCCGGGCTGCTGCGCGCAGCGTTCGTCGCACGCGGGCTCGAGGATCGCAACGTGCTCGGCGCGGTCCGCGCCGCGGCGGAGCGAGTCGAAGAGCAGGCCGGGCGCGCCGTGAGCGAGCCGCTGCATCTCGCACTCGGCTTCGCCTACCTGAGCATTGCGGAAGCGCACCTGAAGCAGCGCAGCGGCGGCAGCTCCGTCAGCCTGCTCTTCGCCGACGCGCTGGCCCGCTCGTCCATCGTGGCGGTCGGCGGGCCGCTGGGTTCGACGGCCCTGCACCTGGCCGCAGCGACGCACTACGCCAAGGGCGATGCCACCGCCGCGCTCCATGCCATCGAGTCGCGGAGTCACGAGCTTGCGGGGCAGCCGGGCGCGCGTCTGCTCGCCTTGCAAGGGCTGCTGCTCTACGAGCGCGGCGTCGCCGGCGGCACGGACGCCTCCGCCCGGCCCACCAAGTCCGCTGCGGCCGACTTCGAAGCGGCGATCGCCGCGCTCGGAGCAGCCATCGACGCGAACACGCTGCGCGGCAGGGAACTGCAGAAGGCGCACCTGCAGCACGCCTACGCCCACCACCGCATGGGGAACTACGACCCCGCGATCCGCGGCTATCACGCCGCGCACGCAGGTGGCGGTCGCGAGGGCCTGCTCGCCCTGCGGGGCCTGCACAGCCTCCTCGGCCGCGATCCCGAGCGGCTTGCGGCGGAACTGGACACCCTGGTGCGCGGGCATCCCGAGGACGCCGCGGCGGTCGACCTGCTCGTCCAGGTCCACCTGGGCGCCGGCAACGTGGCGGCTGCCCTGCTCGTCGCCCGCAGGCACTGCGAGCGCAACCCGGACGACCGGACGGCGCTGTATCTGGTCGGCCACGTGCTGCAGCGCGGCGGCATGCTCCGCAGCGCCCGGCGCTACTTCGTGGAGGTCCTGAAGCGCTCTCCGGACGACTTGCGCGCCAGCCAGGCCCTCGAGCAGCTCGCGCGCGACTGCCTGGGCAAGCCGCGCGAGCGAGCGGTCGCGCTGCAGATCTACGATGAGCTGCTCCAGCTGAGGCCGAACTCGCCCTACATCCGCAACAACTACGGCTTCATCTTGCGCGACCTCGTCACGCCGCACACCGCCCTGGAGCGCGGCGGCATCCAGCGCCTGAAGCCCGGCGCGACCGATGAGGTGCGGCGGCTGCTGACGCGCTGCGTCGAGGTCTACGCCGAAGCGGCGGCCCTCATCGATCCGGCCGAGGACGGCTCCCGGGAGGAGCTCGAAGCCTGGAACCTCGCAGGGATCGTCAACGACTACGGCCTGATCCTGCACTACTTCATCGACGTGCAGGACGCGTCGCTGGCCGAGAAGCAGTACCTGCGCGCCCTGCGCATGACCGACTACGGCTTCAAGGACACCTACAGTCCCAACCTCCATCGGCTCTACCGCCACGTGCTGACCGACCGCACGTGGAGGTGGTACCGGATTGCGCGCGAAGCGAAGGATGCGATCCTGCGCGAGGCGCGGGATGAGAACGGCCGGCTGGCCCTGGTGGCCGACGAACAGAAGCGCGAAGCGGCTCGCCGGGACATGGAAGCCGCTCGGGCACGGATCCTGCAGACACTGAAGATGGACGCCGACGAGGACGGGATTTCCCCGCCTGTCGACAAGGAGAACGGGAATGACCGGTAACAAGCGATTCCTCCGCGCGACGGCCGCGGGTCTGTTGGTGCTCGCGCTGCTCGCCTCCCCCGCCCTCGCCGGCCCGCTCGAGAAGGCCCAGGCTGCGGCGAAGAAGGAGGACTGGAAGACGGCCGCGGAGCAGTTCGCCAAGGTCCTCGACAAGACGCCTGAGCACCGCGAGGCCGCCATCGGGATCACGGAAGCCGCCGTGAAGGCCGGCCTGCCGGACTTCTACCCGTACGCGGAAGACGGCCTGCTCGGCCTGCGCGAGAAGAACGCGACCGACATGGACGTCGTCCTCGCGCTCGGACAGATCAGCGTGGCGCTGAGCGCGTCGAAGAGCGACACGCTGGCCAAGAAGAGCTACGACACCCAGGCGATCGACTGCTTCGAGACGGTGCTCAGCACCCAGCCGAAGAACGAGGGGGCCGCCGCCGGCCTGGCCGAGGTCTACTTCCAGTCTGCGCAGTTCCAGAAGGCGATCGACGTCGTCGGCACGTTCCTGCGCTCGAAGCCGAAGTCGCCGGGCAAGGCGATGTACTGGCAGGGGCAGGCGTACTACTTCCTGGCCCAGGACGCATTCCGGGCAGGGGGCAGCAAGTTCCCGCTCGCCGCAGAGACGGCAAGCCAGTTCCGCAAGGCGCAGGGCGCCTTCCGTGCCGCCACGCTGGGCGACCCCAAGAACTTCGACGGCTGGATGCAGTTCGCCTACGCCTCGGCGTGGCTCAGCGACACCGAGGGGGCGCTCAAGGGCTACCGCACAGCGCTCACGCTCGACACCGAGAACACGCTTCCGTTCCGGGGCATCGAGCAGCTCCTGCAGGCCGAGCCCGCCAAGCTCCACGGCGTCCTTGCCGGCATCGTGGCGGAGAACCCCAAGCATCCCCAGGCGCTCTACTACCTCGGCTTCAATCGCTACAGCGCGAAGGAGCACAGGGAAGCCGTCGGTCTGTTCGAGCGCTACGTGAAGGTGGCCAAGGAGCCGTCCGCCGGCTGGTACTGGCTCGGCAAGTCCGCCGATGCACTGGGCGACGCGGCCAAGGCCTACACGGCGTACGTCGAGACGCTCAAGGCCGATCCGAGCCACGTCTTCGCAGCCTGGGAACTCGATCTCCGCCTGCAGCAGACCAACATCATGGCTCGTGCCCGCAAGAGCGTGGACGAGGCACAGAAGGTCATCCAGCAGTACCAGCCGCTGCTCAAGCTGGCTCCCCGGAACGCCACGGTCCGCAACAACCTTGCCTTCACGCTCCGGGAGGCCTACGTCGCACACCAGGCCTCGAAGGATTGGGAGCCCATCCTGCGCGCGTCGACGAAGTACTACGTCGAGGCCAGTGAGATCCTCGGCGAGTGGACGCCCCAGAAGGAGGCCCTGCCCTGGAGCACGCGCTACGCCCAGGCGCAGATCATCAGCGATACGGGACTGATGTTTCAGTTCTACGAGGCCACGCGCGACCTGGACAAGGCGATCGACTACTACGAGACGGCGCTGGAGTACACCGAGGACGGCTACCGGGACGCGTTCAACAACTACACGCAGATCCTCGCCAAGCAGGAGCGCTGGGACGACCTCTTCGAGCTGGCCAAGGCGTGCTCCGAGTCCATCAAGACCGAGCAGGGGCGAGCGGACACGATGACCCGCAACCGCGCGAAGGCGATCATGCAGAAGCTGATCTCCGACGGGAAGGTCAAGCCGTAGGCCATCCTTGGCGAGCCGGAGGCTCGCCAAGGACCGGCACCACGCAGCGTCGCTGCGCTCCTCGCGCATGCTGAGAGCGCGAGACGGGTGGAGGCCCCGTTCGGGTCATGGGAGGAGCCCTGAGCTTGGCGATGGGCGACGAGTCTTGACCCGACCCGCTTGCTGTCGAGGGCGCATCCGCGGATACGTACGGGCCGGGCCAAGACTCGGCCTGCGACTCGGCTGCGCCTCGCTCAGGGCTCCCAAGGCCCCTACGACGCCTACGCCCCG
>JAHEIK010000221.1 GCA_024639415.1 Planctomycetota bacterium | reverse complement strand
GCAGCCATTGCCCCCGGAGCCGTTGCCCCCGGAGCCGTTGTCGACGACGGGCGGGCACGGTGCCGGCGCGGCAGAAGGCGTGGGTGCCGGCGCGGCACAGGGCGTGACGATGCGACGTGCGACGCGGCGCGAGGTGGGGATCGCCGGGGCCTCAGGCGCCGTGAAGCTGCTGATGCGCCGCTCGTAGCTGGGTGCTGCGGGGCGGGCGACTTCGCGCATCACGACCGTCGGGGCACGCTCGTAGACGACGCGCGACGGGCCGCTGGCCGAGCCGTAGGCGGCCGGTGCGCGCACCGAGCGGGCCTTGGCCACACCACAGCCACTGCTGCCGCAGCAGCCGGCCAGGAATACGAGTGCACAGACGAGGCACAGCGTCACGGTCAAGCGCATCGGTCTCTCCTCACAAGTCCGCCCTGGCCTTCCGCCGGGGCGGCGCGTACGCGGCCTGTCAAACCCGCGCACCTCCCAACCGGCGATGCCTCCTACCTCATCGACGGCGGGCCGAATTGGACGCCGCGACCGTCACGAGACCTTCATGGAACGCGGACAAAGGTCGGGCCGAGGCCCCTGCGAGGCCCGATCCGTCACAGGACCATCACCGCTGCGCCCGGGTGCGGCGAGTAGGATGTCGCCGCCCTAGGAGAACGCTGCATGCGCCTGATCGCCTTCGTACTGGCCTGGGCTGCCCTCTCCTCGGTCGTCCTGGCCGGGGACGAGAAGCGCCCCGCCAAGCCCAAGAAGCCCCCGCCCCCGCCCGGGATCTGGTGGGCCGACGATCTCGCCGCAGCTCGCAAGAAGGCGATGCGCGAGGGCCGTCCGCTGCTCTTTGCCATCAACGCACTGGAGAGCGAGAGTGCGAACAACCGCCTTGCTCAGGTCCTCTACCGCTCGCGGGCCTGGGGCGAGGCGAGCCGTGGCTACGTGGCGCTGGTCTGCAATCCGAACGACCACATGGCGAACGGAGAGAAGAGTTGCTCGCGCTATCCGGGCCACGTCTGCACGGGCCACCAAGCGGCCCTGCTGTGGTTCACGAAGCGCTTCGGCGAGAGCCTCATCAGCCCGCAGCACGTGATCCTCGAGCCGGACGGCGACGTCGCGTACCGCAAGGAGTACTACACGGGGGTGGTCGGGCCCGCGCTGCTCGAGAACTACTTGTCGAAGGTCGCCCCGCGCATCGCCTACAGCCGCGCCGGCATCGGACGCCCGGAGCAGATCAAGACCTTTGCCAAGCTGCCTCTCGAGGAGATCGACGCGAAGGCGAAGTCCTGGCTTGCCGGCTCCGACGGCTTGGCTGCTGCAGCGCTCGTGAACGTGCTCGACGACAGCTACGACGCTCCCCGGCGCGCAGCACTCATCCGCGCGTTGCGCCACACGCACGATCTGCAGCTCCCACTGCTCGTCCACGCAGCCGAAGAGCGGGTGCTCTACCCCGCCGACGAGCCCACCGAGACGCTGCTCTGGATCGAGACGCTCTTCGAGGCCGATCGCACGACTGGCGTGTGGGCCGCCACACGCGCGCTCGTGCGCATGGACGACGCGGCGGAGCGCGAGAAGGTGCTGCGCATCTGGGCCGGCACTGCGGCGGACGCCGCGGCGCCCGGCATCGACGACCTGCCGGAGAACGAACGCTCCGCCGCCTATGAAGCGCTGATCCTCGCGAAGGACCGCCGCGCTCTTGGGACGCGCGCCCCCGCCGCTTGGATGGACGGCCGCGCCGGGGAGATCGCCCGTGCGCTGCGCGTTGTCGGCCGGACCACCGCGGGGACGGAAGCCGTCTTCGACCAACTGAGCGCGGACGCGGCGCCGGGGCGCATGCGGAGCGCGCTGCTGACGACAACCGCCGCCGACATCCGCATGAACCAGAAGGCCATCCGCAGGATCCTCGCGACCTCGCACTCCGAGCGCGTCCGCATCGCGGCGGCACTGGCGCTCCTGCGCGTCCGCTTGTCGCACGCCGGCGCGGTCGTGAGGACGATCCGCGCCGCACTGGGCGATCCGCTGGAAGGGCCGGAAACGAGGCCGCTCGCCGTCGCGATCCTCGGAGAGGATCCCGGCCAGTCCGCCGTCGAGTGGACGAAGCGGCTCGAGGCGCACCTGCAGGGCGGTGCGAAGTGATGCGCCGCCTGACCACGATCCTCTGTGCAGCGGCGCTCCTGCTGGGGCCTGCGCTGCTCTCTCACGCCAAGGAGCGCGAGAAGACCCTGCCGGACTTGCGGCGCGACCTGCTCAACGCCCAGGACGAGAAGCAGCTGGGCCTGGCGCTGCACGCCCTGACGACGAAGATCGGCACCTCCGGATTCTTCGCGGACCACGGCGCGTTCGCGGACTGGCTCGGCACCCTGCCGGACGGCCGTCCGCAGCAGCCCCTCGTGAGACGCCACCGGGGCTGGGCGCTGATCAAGGCCCAGCGCGGCGCGGAGGGCGTCCCGCATCTCGAGGCCGCGCTGAAGACCGACCCCTCCGATGGCCTGACCCGCGCGTGGCTTGCCGACGGTATGCGGCAGAGCAAGCGCTTCATGGAGGCAACGGAGATGCTCGCCTCCGCCGTGACGTGCGGCCAGTCCGGCAAGTACGTCGACGACATGATCGCCAAGATCATCTTCGCCTTCCGCCGCGCCGTGCTCTCCGGCCATGCGGACAACCTGCCTGAGTACGTCGTGGCCGCACGCAAGTACCTCGCCGTGCGGTCGGACCCGAAGATCCACCACCTCACGGCGCGGCTGCTGCTGGACGACTTCGCCACGTTCGAGAAGCCGGACCGCACGCGCGGCAAGAGCTGGGCACGCGCCGCGGGCCGCCACGCACTGATCGGCATCACGACGGCCACGGAAGCGACCGCAGGCGACCTGCAGCTGGCCTACGACGCCGCCCGTGCGCTGGCGCTGCTGGACCGGCAGACCGGCGGCGCGACCGTACGTTTCGATCTGCTCGCGACCGCCTACAAGCTCGGCCGCGATCCGAGCGGTGGTCCGAACGCCAACCCGGACGTCGTGACGTGGCTTGCCGAGGGCGCCGCGTTGGAGGGACGCTACGAGCTGGCCTACCGCCTGGTCCAGGAGCGCCTGGAGATCTCAGGCAGTCCGCGGGCCAAGCGGCTGCTGATGCGGCTGCCGCCGGATCTGGGCGAGGACGACTGACGCGCGGGACGCGCACGCGGTTGGTCCACGTCCACGCCTACGTGCACGGGGTAGCAGGCCGTAGCAGGGTTTGCTCTACGCCTTGGGCGTCTTCGCGCGGGCGACCTCGGCCAGGGCGATCGACGTGAGGTTCACGACGGTCTCGACGCTGGCAGCCTGGTAGCTGACGACGACGGGCTTGCGCATGCCGGTCAGGATCGGGCCCACGGCCTCGGCATCGGCCAGGTGCTCGAGGAGCTTGTAGCCGATGTTGCCGCTGGCGAGATCGGGGAAGATCAGCACATTGGCATCGCCGTTGATGAGGCTGTGCGGATGCAGGCGGTTGCCCAGGCCGCGATCCAGCGCGACGTCGGCATGCATCTCGCCGTCGATCACGATGTCCGGACGGTCCTGCCGCACGAGACCGACCGCCTCCTTGACACGCTGCGCCTGGGGATGCTCGACGCTGCCGAAGTTGCTGAACGACAGCATGGCGACGCGCGGCTCGTAGTCGAAGTTGCGAGCGAGGTCGGCGGTGGCGATGGCGATGTCCGCCAGCTCGCGCGCGTCGGGGTCGGTGTTGAGGGACGTGTCGGCCAGGAAGAGCACGCGGTCCTTGAGCACCATCAGGTGGATGGCCGCGGCGCGACCGCCCTTGCGGGTGCCGATGATCTCGAAGCTGTCGCGCACGCCGAGCGGATAGCCGCGGTTCACGCCCGTCACGGTGCAGTCGACGTAGCCCTGGTCGAGCAGCAACATCGCGTAGCGGCGCGGGTTCTTGATGAGGTGCGTGGCGTCCCGCAGGTTGACGCCGTTCGTGCTGCGCAGCTCGTAGAAGCGCTGCGCGAAGTCCTTGTAGCGCTCGTCCTCGAGCGGACCGACGACCTCCATCTTGGAGATGTCCACGCCGGCGCGCTTGGCGGCTGCCGCCACGCGCTTGCCATCGCCGACCAGGATCGGCGTGGCAATGCCCTGCTCCTCCATCTGGGCGGCGGCGCGGATCGCGCGGGGCTCCTCGCCCTCGGCGATGGCGACCTTGGCGCCGAGGCGCTTGGCCTGCTCCTCGACCGCGGCGATGACCTGGTGGCTGCCGCCGAGGTACTGCTCGAGCGACCGGCGGTACTCCTCGATGTCGAACTCCTTGATCTTGGCCACGCCGTCATCCACGGCGGCCTGTGCCACGGCGGGAGCGACCCACAGCAGGACACGCTGATCGAAGGGCTTCGGGATCAGGTACTCGGGGCCGAACTTGAGGTCCCCGCCGCCGTAGGCCTCGATGACCGTGTCCGGCACCTCGGCCTTGGCCAGTTCGGCCAGGGCCCGCGCACAGGCGATCTTCATGCCGTCGGTGATCGCCGTCGAGCGCACGTCGAGCGCGCCGCGGAACATGAACGGGAAGCACAGGACGTTGTTGACCTGGTTCGGGTAGTCGCTGCGACCCGTCGCCATGATGACGTCGTCACGCGCGGCCACGGCGTCCGGGTAGCTGATCTCCGGATCCGGATTGGCCATCGCGAAGACGATCGGGTTGGGCGCCATCGAGCGCACCATGTCCTGCGACACGAGCCCCGGGCCGGAGACGCCGAGGAAGAGGTCCGAGCCCTTCAGCGCATCCTCGAGGGTGCGGTGCTCGGTGTCGACGGCGATCGCTTCCTTGGAAGCGTTCATGCCGTCCTTGCGGCCCTTGTAGACCACGCCGCGGCTGTCGCAGAAGATGACCTTCGAGCGATCGACGCCCATCTCGACGAACATGTCGATGCAGGCGATGCCTGCCGCGCCGGCGCCGGAGACGACCACCGTGAGGTCGGCCAGCTCCTTGCCCGCGATCTCGCAGGCGTTCAGCAGCGCGGCGCCCGAGATGATGGCGGTGCCGTGCTGATCGTCGTGGAAGACCGGGATGTCGAGTTCGGCCTTCAGACGCTGCTCGATCTCGAAGCACTCCGGCGCCTTGATGTCCTCGAGGTTGATGCCGCCGAAGGTGGGCGCGATGCGCCGCACCGTGTCGATGAACTCATCCTTGTCCAGGGCGTCGACCTCGATGTCGAAGACGTCGATCCCGGCGAACTTCTTGAAGAGGACGGCCTTGCCCTCCATGACGGGCTTGCCTGCCAGGGCGCCGATGTTGCCAAGCCCGAGGACGGCCGTGCCGTTCGTGATCACGGCGACCAGGTTGCCCCGGTTGGTCCACTTGTAGGCCCCCTCGGGGTCTTCCTCGATCTTGAGGCACGGGATCGCGACGCCCGGCGTGTACGCCAGCGAGAGATCGTGCTGCGTCACGAGCGGCTTGCTGGGGACGACCTCGAGCTTCCCCGGGCGGGGCTGCTCGTGATAGGCGAGCGTCTCGATCTCGAGGGACGACTTGGGCTTCGACATGCTGGCTCCATCCGGGCGTCGGGCCCGAAACCGGACCCTAGCCCCACACCGTAGCCCTGGTACGTGTCCCCGCCGAAGCTTGCCCCGGACCGGCCGCGAAAACCCGGCCCGCGCCTGCACGTGGTAGAAGGGCGTCATGACTGGGGATTCGCCTCGCGTCCGGATCGGTGCACGGCTGCGGCAGGACGCCGTCGGCGAGTGGCGCAGCGCCACGCGAGGCGAGGAGGCCTTGACGGTTCGGATCCTGCGCGAGGACCTGGCGGAGCGCGACGACGCACGGATGCTCTTCGAGGAGGAGATCCGGCGCATCCACAGACTGAACCACCCGTCCCTGCTGCGTGTCCACCACGTCCAGCGGACGTCGCCGCGGCCGCTGCTGGTGACCGACCCCATCGACGGCCCGACGCTCGCTGCGAGCGCACCGCTGCCGGCGGCCGACGCCCTGACCCTGGCGGAGAGCCTGGTGGACGGCTTCGGCTACCTCGAAGCCCGCAAGCAGGTGCACGCCGCTCCGGTCCCTGAGCGACTGGTCCAGGTGCAGGATGGCTGGCGGCTCCTGACGTTCCGCGACATCCGCGCGTGGGACGAGCTCAAGAGCCTCAAGGGCAAGACGTGGCCTGCGCCCGGCTTCGCACCGCCCGAGCACGCGCGCGAGCACCCCGAGCCCCTGCGACCGCTGCCCTTCCTCGCCTGGTCCCTCGGCGCGCTGCTGCGCTTCGCCGCGGGCGGTGGCGCACCGCGCGAGGTGACGGGTGAGGCGGCGCCGCTGCCCGCCGCGTTCCCGCGTGACCTGGGCGACATCGTCCAGCGCCTGATGGCCTGGGAGCCCGACGCACGGCCGCAGGGCGTGCCCGCGCTGCAGCGCACGCTGGCAGGCGCAGGCGTGCCGCCGGCCCAGGCCCAGCCGGGCAAGGCCTTCAAGGCCCCGGTGCCCAAGCGCAAGCGCGGCCGCCGGAGCTAGGCGGGCGCGGCGGCCGCCGATCGGCAGGCCGCAGATACGCCTGTCCGGCCGGGC
>JAHEIK010000220.1 GCA_024639415.1 Planctomycetota bacterium | reverse complement strand
TGACGAGCGACGCCTGGCGCCGTCAGTTCGGCGACGTGTGGATGGTCGCCGCGCTTGCCCTCGGGCGCTCGGAGGACCCGGGGGCGCTCGAGGCGCTGCTCGCCATGGAGGCCCGCCTCGCGGCGTCCGCCAACGACGGCGACCGCAGGGACCTCGCACGTGTATCCCTCGGCCTGCTCGCCGCAGGCCGCTTCGAAGTGGACGAGCGCCTGGCCAAGGCGGTCTTCGTGACGCGCGACGATCCGGCGCTCTTGATCTGGTACCTGGAGGCGCTGCTCCATCGCTTCGGCGTGGGTGACATGCGTTCCGAGCGCAGGCTCGTCCAGCTGTGGGAGCAGCTTGGCGCCAGCTTCCCGAGCCTGCGCGCACGGCAAGCGCGCTCGTTCCTGCTGCAAGACACGCCGCCCAGCCCGTATGCACGCGAGACGTTCGTCGAGCGCATGATCCAGGAGCTGGCCGCCCCCGGTGCACCGCTGACCGGGCAGGTCCTGGCCCGCGCGTGGCGTCTGCGTGCAGGCGTAGCGGGCGCGCGCGAAGACCTGCTCCAGATCCTGCGCGCCATCGCCCAGGAACTGGCCAAGGACGCCAGCAAGGGCAGCGAGCTTGCGCGCCCGTTCGTCGACGGCCTGCGCGCTCTGTATCTCTACGGCTGATTCCTGCATAAGCAGGCCTTTAGCGGCGCTTGTCGGCTCTCCCGTGCAGAATCCGTCGTCACGCCGGGAGACCCAGAGCCATGACCACCAGGACCAGCAGAGCTCCGCACGGAGCCTCCGGGAGGGCCGCTTCGATGAACAAGGCCGGACCTGCCTCCGACACCTTCGGTTGCTACACCTTCAGCCTGCCCGAGATGCAGAAGCGCCTGCCGCGCCCCATCTACGAAGCCATCCAGGCCACGATCGCCTCGGGCGAGCCGCTCGACACCGGCTTCGCCGACGAGATCGCGCACGCCATGAAGGAGTGGGCCGTCGAGTTGGGCGCCACCCACTTCACGCACTGGTTCCAGCCCCTGACCGGCGCCACGGCCGAGAAGCACGACGCCTTCCTGAGCTTCGCGGATGGTCGGCCGATCGAGCGCTTCTCGGGCAGCCAGCTCATCCAGGCCGAGCCCGACGCCTCCTCGTTCCCGAGCGGCGGCATGCGCAGCACCTTCGAGGCGCGCGGCTACTCGGCGTGGGACCCCACCTCGCCCGCGTTCCTGGTCTACAACGAGCACGGCGGCACCCTCACGATCCCGTCGGTCTTCGTCTCGTACACGGGCGAAGCACTCGACAAGAAGACCCCGCTGCTGCGCTCCATGCGTGAGCTCGGCCGCTCCGCGCGTGCCGTCCTCGAGCTGATGGGCCGCCCGACGAAGAGCGTCTCGGCAACGCTCGGCGCCGAGCAGGAGTACTTCCTCGTCCATCGCGACCTCTTCGCGCTGCGGCCCGACCTCGAGGTCACGGGCCGCACCGTGATCGGCACCACGCCGCCCAAGGGTCAGCAGATGGAGGACAACTACTTCGGCACGATCGACGACCGCGCGCTCGACTTCATGGGCGAGGTGGAGGCGGAGGCCTGGAAGCTGGGCATCCCGGTCAAGACGCGCCACAACGAGGTCGCGCCGCACCAGTACGAGGCCGCCCCCCTCTTCCAGGCGATCAACGTCTCCTCGGACCAGAACCACCTGCTCATGGAGATCATGCGCAAGGTGGCGCGCAGGCGGAATCTCGCCGTCCTCTTCCACGAGAAGCCCTTCGCCGGCGTCAACGGCTCCGGCAAGCACAACAACTGGTCGCTCGCCGACGCGGACGGCCGCAACCTGCTCGAGCCCGGGGACAACCCCGACCAGAACATCGAGTTCCTGTTCTTCCTCGCGGGCGCCCTGCGGGCCGTCCACACGCGCGCCCCGCTGCTGCGGGCCTCGATCGCCTCGGCGGGCAACGACCACCGCCTCGGCGCGAACGAGGCGCCCCCGGCCATCATCTCGGTCTTCCTGGGCAGCCGCCTGACCGAGATCCTGGACACGCTGCTCTCGGGCGAGGACGTCTCGGCCGTGCAGGAGCAGGTCATCCAGACGGGCCTCGAGGTCCTGCCGGACGTCCAGAAGGACAACACCGACCGCAACCGCACGTCGCCCTTCGCCTTCACGGGCAACAAGTTCGAGTTCCGTGCCGTGGGTTCGGGACAGTCGAACTCCATGCCGATGGCCTGGCTCAACCTCGCCGTCGCCGAGGCGCTCGACGAGATGTGGACGCGCCTGAAGGCCCGCCTCGACGCGGGCGAGGAGCGCAACGAAGCGATCCTCGCCGTGGTGAAGGAGGTCTACGCCGACGCCAAGCCGATCGTCTTCAACGGCAACAACTACTCCGCTGACTGGGTCGACGAGGCCGAGCGCCGTGGCTTGCCCAATGCCGTCAACACGCCGGCCGCCCTCAAGGCCCTCGTCGACGAGGACGCCAAGAGCTTCGCCGCGAAGTACGGCATGTTGCAGCCGCACGAGCTGGATGCGCGCTACACGATCCTGCTCGAGAAGTACAACCGCATGATCGAGATCGAAGCGGTGCAGGCCATCCGCATGGCCAAGACCGGCGTGCTGCCCGCGGCGTACGCGCAGCAGGCGCTCATGGCCGATGCGTGGCGCGGCGTCGAGAAGTGCGGCATCGACGCTCCCGTCCAGAAGGAGGAGCTCGAGACGTACACCGGCTTCGTCGGGGAGACGCTCTCCGCGATCGACGCGGTGCGCCAGGCGCTGGCGAACGCACCCGACGAAGAGGAAGCGGCCGAGCGCGCCGCATGGTGCATCGACACGACGATCCCGGCGATGGACCGTCTGCGCGTGGTGTGCGACACGCTCGAGCGCAGGACGGACGAAGAGCTCTGGCCCTTCCCGTCCTACCACGCGCTGTTGTTCCAGTAACGCGCCGCACGGACGTGGGGCCGGGCGGCGTCGTGACGAGGCTCGCGTGGGATGACCACGCCACGCCTCGCCCCTCCTTGCGCGGCCTCCACGCCGAGCACCGCGTTGGGGTGAGGCCGTGATCAGGCGCCGGACGAGTCCGGCTCCTCCTCCGCCCACGGATCGACGGCGCGGCGGTCGTGTAGGGGCCTTGGGAGGAGCGCCGCAGGCGCGACGAGTCTTGGCCCGACCCGTTCCAAGCATCGGGGCCCCTGCGACGACGCACGGGTCGGGCGAAGACTCGCCCTTCGACTCGACTCCGTCTCGCTCAGGGCTCCCTGCGCCCCTACGGCTCCCCGGCCCACGGGTCGACGGCGCGGCGGTCACGTAGGGGCATCGCGAGGGTCGCCGCAGGCGGCCGGAGTCGTTGCCCGGCCCGTGCCGCCACCGGGGCGCATAACAACGCGCTACGCGACGGGCAACCACTCCCCCTCGCTTCGCGAGGACTCGGGATGCCCCTACAGCACATCACCCACGAATCCACGCCCGCATGGCTACGTCCGCCGCATCGCCTCGACGGCGCGGCGGTCACGTAGGGGCATCGCGAGGGTCGCCGCAGGCGGCCGGAGTCGTTGCCCGGCCCGTGCCGCCACCGGGGCGCGCAACAACGCGCTACGCGACGGGCAACCACTCCCCCTCGCTTCGCGAGGACTCGGGATGCCCCTACAGCACATCACCCAAGGATCCACGCCCGCACGGCTACGTCCGCCGCATCGCCTCGACGGGCTTCATGCGCGAAGCACGCCACGCCGGCAGGAAGCCGCCCAGCAGACCCAGCACGATCGACACGACGATCGCCGTCGTCAGCAGCGCGGCATCCACACGGAAGGCGAAGGCCGACTCGGTGAAGGTGTTCCAGTTCATCGTGCCGGTCTCGAGACCGTTGAGCGGCAGCACGATCAAGCAGCCGATGATGCCGCCCGCCAAGCCGATCAGGGCCGCCTCGACGAGGAAGGCCATCAGGATGGCGTTGCGCCCGAAGCCGATCGAGCGCAGGATGCCGACCTCGCGCGTGCGCGAGCCGACGGCCGCCAGCATCGTGTTGGCCGCGCCGAGCACGGCCGCGACGCCGAGGATCGCCGCGAGCATCGTGCCCAGGATGCTGAGCACCCCCCCGAGGATGTTCGTCTGGGACAGGAAGTAGCCGCGCTCGGAGTGCACCTTGGACGGCAGCCGCTTGTCCTTCGCCAGGGCCTTGGCGAGTTTGTCCACGTCCGTACCGGGCTTGAGCTTGGCGATGACGCGCTGGCGCATGGGACGCTCCAGCGCGGCGGTGATGCGATCCACGTCACCCCAGATCTCGGAGCGGTAGGCGCCCTCGTGCTCGAAGATGCCCACGACCTTGAACGGGGTGACGTTGACGATCAGCGTGTCACCCAGCTTGCAGTCGCGGATGCGTCCGCTGATGGGCTTGCCGACGATGACCTCGTCCGCGCCGAAGTTGAACTTCCTGCCGCCGGGCAGCATGCGGAACTGATCGCCGTGGATGTCGAAGGACATCGGCTCGATACCGCGGATGGGCACGTTCACCAGCCCGCCGCCCTCGGCCTTGTGCAGGAAGAGGGCGAGGTAGCACTCGCCGGCGGCCATCTGCCGGCCCTTGTCGTCGAGCGCGACCTCCGGGCGCACCTTGTACGTGTTGACGCGCTCCAGCGAGACGCCGCTCTCGCCTTCGCTGGTGGCGCCCGTGCGCAGGTAGATGGCGACGTCGCTCTTGCCCGTGTCGGCGTGCAGCGCCTGGAACCCGGTGCGCAGCGCGAACACGCCGCACAGCACGGCGATGGTCATGGCGATGCCCAGCGCGCTGAGGATGGACGCCTGCCAGCGCACCACGAGGCTGCGCAGGGGGTACTTGAGCGGGACCATGCGGCGCTTCATCAGATGCCCCTCCGCAGTTGGTCCACGGCCCGCATGCGCGCAGCGCGCCACGCAGGGACGGCGCCGCCGATGAGGCCGGTGACGACGCAGATCACGATCGACCATAGGTAGGTGTCGGCCGCGACGCGGTACATCGGGATCTGCGTGCCGAACATCTTGCGGAACGTGTCCTGGCTCAGCCAGGCGATGCCCATGCCCGCCAGCCCTCCCGTCACGGCAAAGGCGCACGACTCCATCAGGTAGAGCCGCGCAGGCACCCAGCCTGGGAAGCCCAGCGCCTGCAAGATGCCCATCGAGCGCAGGCGCTCGCGCGCGGCGATGGTCATCGTGTTGACGATCCCGAACACGATCGCGATCAGCACGGCGGCGCCGATCATGCCGAGGAACGTGGGCAGGTTGCCGAGCATGTTGACGAAGTCCGCCTGGAAGGCGGCCTCGGACTGCGTGCGCGTGCGCTGCGGCCCGCCCTCGTAGTACGTGTCGATGGCGTGCGAGACGTCCTCCCCGCGGTAGCCCTCCTTCAGGCGGATCAGGTACACGCTCGTGCCGCGCGGACCGTAGGCCTCACCACGCTCGAGCGACTCGTCCAGGTAGTGGTAGTGGAAGTACATCGTCATCTCGTCCACGTTGGCGCGCGTGGAGTGGTAGACGCCGTGGATGTTGAACTCCCACATCTTGAGATCGGCGCGCGGGTAGATCGTGCCGATGATCGGGATCTTGTCGCCGACCTTGAAGCCCCACTTGTCCGCAAGGCCGACCCCGACGATGGCGCCGCCGGGATCCATCATGAAGGCCTTCTTCTGCTCCTCCGGCAGGACCAGCTCCGGGTACTGCTGGAAGACGGTCTCGGCGTCGCACGCGAACTGGGCGAAGAAGTTCTCCTCGGACTTGTAGCGCCCGCCGAACCACGTCATGCGGCTGATCGACTCGACGCCGTCGATGCGGGCGATCGACTCCTTGTAGGCCGAAGGCAGCGACTGGAACAGGCTGACGGCGCTCGCCGTGATGATGCGGTTGCTCGCGGACTCCTTCACCGCCGCGTCCAGGCTCGTGACGATCGAGCGCAGGAAGCAGAACAGGAAGATCGCGACCGCGACCGCCCCCACCGTGAGCGCCGCACGCACGGGATGACTCCATGCGTGGCGCCGTACCAGCCGGCCGAGGTTCATTCCACGGGGCTTCCCACGACACCCTTGTCCAGGTGCAGGGTGCGCGTCGCCATCTCGCCGGCCTTGAGATCGTGCGTGACCATCACGATCGTCTTCTGGTACTCGCTGCACAGCCGCCGCAGCAGGTCGAGCACCTGGTCGGCGCTGTCGCGGTCCAGGTCGCCCGTCGGCTCGTCGCACAGCAGGATGGTCGGGTCCATGGCGATGGCGCGCGCGATGGCGACGCGCTGCTCCTGGCCGCCGGAGAGCTGCTTGGGCCGGTGGTCGAGGCGGTCGGCCAGGCCGACGATCTCCAGCGCGTAGCGGGCCTGCTCCAAACGCTCCGCCTTGCCGAGCGGCGTGAGCATCAAGGGCAGCTCGACGTTCTCGCGCGCGGTCAGCACCGGGATCAGGTTGAAGGCCTGGAACACGTAGCCGATGTGGCGCGCGCGCCACATGGCGAGCCGCTCGCCGCCCAGCAGGGAGACGTCCTCGCCGACGACCTCGATCGTGCCGGCGTCCGGCTCGTCGAGTCCCCCGACGAGGTTGAGGATCGT
>JAHEIK010000219.1 GCA_024639415.1 Planctomycetota bacterium | reverse complement strand
CGCATCAAGTTCGAAAAGAACCTCCAGGACTGGGCGCGCCACCTGCTGGCACTGCTGGGCAAGGCCAAGAGCGGCGGCCTGCCGGCCGTCGATACGCCGGAGCCCGAAGGCCCGCGCATCGTGCGGCTGTCCTACCGCTCGGTGGTCTGGCCCGTCCGTCTGCAGGACGGCGTGCTGGAGATCCGCGGCAGTGACGATCCCCGCTACACGTGGCGCAAGGAGTGGAAGCGCCTGAGCAGCAGCGCGAAGGACTTCGTCGGCGGCGCCTCGGGCGCGGGACCGATCGTGGCGTTCACGGAGGACGGCAAGCGCTGGCGGGTGGTCGAGCTCCAGTACAACCACGGCGGCCGCAGGATCGATCGCAGCTTCGACGGGCGCATCGCCATCTACAGCACGGGTGCGCGCGGCACCGTGATCGAAGTCGGCGCCCGGCGCTACGACCTCACCGACGGCCAGTGCCGGGAGATCGACACGAAGACGGGCCGCTACCTGCCGGTGCGGTAGCGGTCTACGGCTGGTCGCCCCCCGCAGGTGGGCGTGCGGCGAGTGCACCCACGCCTGAGGGCCGCATCCGCGATGCAACGCCGAGCCGCACCTGTACCCACTAGCATGCCTCCGGTATAGGTCGTCCCGTGACCCCGGCCGACGACCAAGCCCAGCCCGCCGCCGATCCTCCTGCCGGACGGGCGATGTGTGCGCGCTGCGAGCGGCCGGTGAGCGTCTGCTACTGCGCCGCGCTCACCACGGTCGACACGGACTCGCGCATCGTGATCCTGCAGCATCCACGTGAGCACGGGATGCCCATCGGCACGGCGCACATGGCCAGTCTCTGCCTGCCGCAGGCGAGCCTGCACGTCGGGCTGACGTGGGACGAGAGCGACGTGCTGCGCGAGGCGTGCGGCGACCCCGAGCGGCCGGCCGTCCTGCTCTACCCCGGCCCGGACGCGCGCGACATCCTCACCGAGCCTCCGCCTTCACCTGTGACGCTGGTCGTCGTGGACGGGACCTGGTCCCAGGCGCGCAGTGTCGTCCGCAACAACCCGCAGCTGGCGAGTCTCCCGCGCTACGCCTTTCGCGCGCCCGAGCCGTCCAACTACCGCATCCGCCGCGAGCCGTGCGACGAGTACGTATCGACGCTCGAGGCGGTCATGCACGTGCTCGGCGCGATCGAGGGCGAGCCCGAGCGCTTTCGCGCACTCCTGCAGCCGATGAACGCGATGGTCGACGCGCAGATTGCCGCGCAGCGTGCAGCGCGCGCCGCCCAGGCTCCGCTGCGCATGATGCGCCCCCGGCGACGGCGCACGCCGTGGGAGCGCCTGCCGTTCGAGGTGCGGGAGCGCTACGAAGACCTCCTGCTCGTCTACGGCGACGTCAACGCCTGGCCGCGTGGCACGGCCGAGCGCAAGCTGGGCAATGAGCTCGTCCACTGGGTCGCCTGCCGACCGAGCACGGGAGAGACGTACGCGCATGTGCTGGCGCCGCGGAGGCCGCTCGCACCCGACATCCCCGAGCACGTCGAGCTGCCCGCCGAGGTCCTCCAGGCTGGGGGGGCGGTCCCGGATTTCCTCGCAGGGTTCGCTGCATTCACGCGGCCGACCGACGTGCTGTGCTCCTGGGGTCACGACGCCCTGCGAGCCTTCAAGGACTGCGGCGGCGAGCCTCCTGCCGCGTACCTCGACTTCCAGCAGGCCGCGCGCCTGCTGACCAACACGAAGCCGGGATCGCTCGAGCGCTACGCGACCACGCTGAAGGTGAAGCCCGTGGACGGACTCGCCGCCGGGCGCGCCGGTCGGCGCTTGGGCCTCTTGATGAGGGTCCTTGCCACGTGGCGGCAGTTGCCACAGGAGTAGCGCGGCCGTTGACCTGGCGCTGCGACTGCGGGACGGTGGCGTGTGACGCACGTGCTGAACACAATCTGCAGACGACTGGGGAATCTCACCCAGGTGTCACCGATTCGAGCGGACGCATGTTGGGGTTCGCTGACGATTGACCGCCGCCACGATGACGCGGGCAAGGCGATCGCTACAATTCGCCCGCCAAGGAGGCGGAGTGACGGAGCGTCGGTCCCCCCTGCAGGCCGCGGGAGCGCACCCGCTGGTGCGCGTGGCCATCCTTGCCGCGATCTATCTCGCGGCCGGTCGTCTTGCGCTCACGTTGGCTGGACACACGGGTTTCGCCGTTGCCATCTGGCCCGCGGCGGGAGTTGCCGTAGCAGGGCTGCTGCTCTACGGCTACGCGCTGTGGCCGGGCGTCTTTCTTGGCGCCCTGCTGGTCACGATCACCGCTGCCTTCGAGGGCACCGGCACGCCGGCGCCGTGGACTTCGCTGGGTGTCCCGCTGCTCGTCGCCTCCGGTGCGGCCGCTCAGGCCGTACTCGCCGCGTTCCTGGTTCGGCGCCTGGCAGGATTTCCGAGCCGTCTGGATCGACCGGGCAATCTGCTGTTCGCCATGGTGCTGGCCGGCCCGGTCAGCTGTCTGGTCGGTGCCGCGGTGGCCGTGGCGGCGCTTGAGCTGACAGGTCGCGTCTTGTCCGAGACGATCTGGCAGGCCGGCTTCACCTGGTGGCTTGGTGCGAGCATCGGGACGGTCCTGATCCTGCCGGTTGCATCCGAGTGGCGCCGCGAGATGACCGGTGCGACCTGGCGCGCACGTCTGCGCGTCGGCGGGCCTATCTTGCTAGCGTGTCTCGTGACGGTGGTCGGCTTCTTGAACGTCCGCGCTTCCGAGGCCGAGCGCACCGAGCAGGAGTTCCGGCGGCGCGCAGAGACCCTGGTTCGCGCCCTCGATACGTCACTCAAGTCCAAGTTCGAAGTCGTGTCGGTGCTCGCCGGCGTGGTGGCCACTCACGATCGGGTCACGCGGGATCACTTCCAGGCGCTCACTCGGGATGTTCTCGAGCGGCACACGGACCTGCATGCGATCGGCTTGAACCGTGTCGTTCCATACGACGGCATCCCGGCGCTCGAAGCGCAGGCGCGCGCTGACGGCTACGAGGGCTTCCACGTGAGGGAGCGGGGGAGCGACGGATCACCGGTTCCCGCGACCAGGCGCGCATCACCGCACGTGGTCGTCTACCACATCGAGCCGCGGAAGGGCAACGAGAGTGCCCATGGCTACGACATCGCGTCCGACGGAGACCGTCGCAGGGCACTCGATGCCGCGGCCACATCATCTCGGCGGCTGGGCATTACGGCGCCGGTCCGGCTCGTGCAGGACGAGTCGGACCAAGCGGGCTTCCTCCTCTGCGCTCCCGTGTTCCAAGAGGGGCGGGCAGCGGAGCCTGGGGCGCAACCGGACTCGTACGTCGTCGCCGTGTTCCGCGCAAGCGTTCTGATCGCCGGTAGCCTCGAGCGCGCGGCAGGCGAGCACATCGCCTACAGCGTCAACGACCCCATGTCTGGGGAGCGACGACCGGCCCTGTTGGCTGGAGTGGAGGACCCGGCTCCCGAGCGTCCTGGCGCGTATGCGCTCCGCTGGTCGACGGTGCTGGAGGTTCCGGGCCGTACGTGGACGCTCTCCTTCTGGCCGACGGCGGCGTATCGGGCCAGCACACTCTGGGGGCGTGCCTGGCTTGCGCTGGCCGGCGGCCTGCTCTGCACGTGCCTCCTCGCGGTGTACCTCCTGGTCATGGAGGGGCGGCGTGCCGCGACCGCGCGCGGCAACGCTGCACTGCGTCTACGGATCGAGGAGCGGCGCCGGGCGGAGGCGGCGCTCGGAGCCAGCGAACACCAGTACCGCACACTCGTGAAGAACCTCCCCGGTGCCGTCTATCGCTGCACGGCGGACGAGGATTGGGCTGTGCAGTTCGCAAGTGATGAGCTGGCGAACATCACCGGCTACCCTGTCGAGAAGTTCTACGGTGCCGACGGCTGGACGTACTCGGACCTCGTCCATCCCGAGGATCTGGCCTACGTGCGGCGCGTGGTCCGTGATGCGCTCGACACAGGAGGCTCGTTCGACTGCGAGTATCGCATTGTCCGCGCGGATGGTGACGTGCGCTGGGTGCACGAACGAGGTGCGGCCCTCGTGGGCGCGGACGGGACCCCCCGCTGGTTGGACGGGGTCATCGTCGACGTCACGCAGCGTCGCATCGCCGAGGAGGCGCTGCGTGAGAGCGAGGCCATGCTGGCCGAGGCGCAGCGCGTGGGCCACATGGGCAGCTGGGAGTACGACGTCGAAGGGGACCGGCTCTTGTGGTCGGAGGAGATGTACCGCCTGCTCGATCTAGACCGGGCAGAGGCCGTGCCCGGCTTCGCAGCCTTCCTCGATCGCGTCCATCCGGACGACAGGGACCTCGTCGCAGCGCACTTCGAGGCCGCCGTCGAGCGCGACGAGCCGTACGAGATCGAGTACCGCGTGATCCGCCGCGAGGGGCAGATCCTGCATCTGCACAGTGCCGCCGAGCTGCAGTACGACGGTCAGGGCGCTGCTCTGCGACTTGTCGGCACGCTGCAGGACATCACGCGGCGTGTTGAGCTCGACGCGGAGCAGAGTCGCCTGGAAGCACGCATGCAGGAGGCCCAGAAGCTCGAGAGCCTGGGTGTGCTCGCCGGCGGCATCGCCCACGACTTCAACAACATCCTCACGTCGATCCTCGGGCACGCCGACCTCGCACTCGAGGACCTGCCGCGCGGATCGCCGCTCCATGACCGCGTTCGGAGCATCGGCGTAGCCACGCGCCGTGCGGCGGATCTCTGTCAGCAGATGCTCGCCTACGCCGGACAAGGGCAGTTCGTTCTCGAAGAACTCCAGCTGTGCGATGTCGTGCGCGATATGTCCCAGATGCTCAGGATCGCGCTCACCGAGGGGGCCGAGCTGCGCTACGAGCTGGCAGACGATCTACCCGCAGTCCGCGGAGACACGGCGCAGCTACGTCAGGTCGTGCTGAACCTCGTGACGAACGCCTCCGAAGCCCTCGACAAGGAGGGCGGGACGGTCACGCTTTCCACGGGGCTGCTCGAGTGCGACCGCGAGTGCCTTGACGCCTGCCACGCGGCACACCTCGAGCCCGGAGCCTACGCCTACATCGAGGTGTCCGACACGGGGTGCGGGATGGACGACGACACCCTGGATCGCCTGTTCGAGCCGTTCTTCACGACGAAGTTCACGGGACGAGGGCTCGGCATGGCGGCCTTGCTGGGGATTGTGCGCGGCCATGGAGGCGGGGTGCACGTGGACAGCACGGTGGGCGAGGGGACGACCGTCCAGGTGTTCTTCCCCGTGAGCGCGGTCGAGGAGCCGGTCAGGGAGGCGTGCTGCACGGAGTGCGCCAAGGGGCCCGAGGCGGGCACCGTCCTGCTTGTGGATGACGACGACTCCGTGCGTGAGATTGCCGGCTTCATGCTCGAGTCGTTGGGGTGCCAGGTCCTCGCCGCGGAAGACGGCGAGTCTGCCGTGGATCTCTTTCGCACGGAACACGAGCGGGTCGCGGTCGTACTGCTCGACCTGACCATGCCGGGCATGGGGGGGAAGGCGGCCTTCGAGGAGATGCTGCGCATCGATCCGAGCGCCCGGGTCGTCATCTGCACGGGCTACGGCGGTCCCGCGGTCGAGGCCGAGCTCGCAGGCTTGCCGACCGTGGGGTTCCTCCAGAAGCCCTTCCGGCTGCAGGCATTGCGCAACGTGCTTAGCGGCGTCCTGCCGCAGGTCGTGTGAGGCAGTCCCGGGGAGCCGGGCTACTTCTGCGCGCCGCCCGCGGCGACGGTCTTCCCGATCACGCGGCGGTGCTTCGCGAAGAAATCGAACATCCGCGGCACGGCGTCGAAGTCGCGGCAGACCGTCCCGATGACGAGCCGCGGCAGATACTGCGTTCCGCCCGGCCAGGTGTGACCACCGCCTTGCACGCGGATCAGCTCTACGCGCGCTCCGCCCTTGCAGCCTGACCAGGTGTGCACGTAGGCACGCGCGCCGTCGAGCTTGGCCGTGTTGGGCAGCGCCTTGCTGGTGACCTTGATCGCGCAGCCGTTGAACGCAGCCCAGCGCCGGAGCGACTCGTCGGTGGAGTGGATGCGGCCGCGCGACGTGCCTAGCACCTTGACCTCGCCGCCGTCGTAGGGCACGAGCGGATCCTTCGTGCCGTTGATCACCAACAGTCCGACGGCGTGCGTGGGCCGCTTGCCGTCGTGCACCGTGGCGAGGTTTGCGGTCACCGGCGCGATGGCCGCGATCTTCGAGGACAGCTCCAACCCCAGCCGGAACGACATGAAGCCGCCGTTGGAGATCCCGGTCGAGTAGACCCGCGAGCGGTCGATGCCACGCGTCGTGTGCAGGTGAGCGATGAGCGTTGAGAGGAAGGCGACGTCGTCGACGCCCTTGCGCTGCAGGTCGCGGCGGGAGGTCAGCGGCCGGCCATCGTTCCAGCCCTTGGCAATGCCCTGGGGACAGACCACGACCCAGCCACGCTTGCCGGCTTCCCGGGAGAACTGCCCCTTCGTCGAGCGGTCCATCGCCACGGCGGTGCCGCCGCCACCGTGGAGCGCCAGCACCAGGGGCACCGGGCGGCTCTTCTCGAACCCCTTGG
>JAHEIK010000218.1 GCA_024639415.1 Planctomycetota bacterium | reverse complement strand
AGAACTCCCACTCGTTGCCGTCGGGATCGGCGACCCACCACTTGTCGGCCACCGCGTAGCAGCAGGTCACCTGCTCCTCGGTTCGCAGCGCCAGGCCCGCAGCCTCTGCGCGGGTGCGCCAGCCCCCCAGGTCGTCGGTCTCGAACAGCTCGATACCGAAGTGCTCACCGCCGTGGGCCTTCTGGTGGCCCGGACTGCTGACGAGCGCCAGGTGCAGCGCCGGCTCGTCCAGCCGCCAGTTGGCGTAGTCGGAGCGGACCTTGGACGGTCCCGCGCCGAACAGCCGCGTGTAGAAGACGATCGAGCGATCGAGATCGGCGACGTTGATGTTGACGTGGATGCGGGTCTTCATCGGGCGCCTAGTCCTTGCCGAGCTTCATGGGCGGCTTCTCGGGGTTGTCCCAGAACTGCCGGTGGCTGCCGTCGCAGCGCGGAAGCTTCTCGCTCGCGCGGCACGTGCACCACGCCACGTTCATGGCTACGTCCTTGACCTCGAGGATCTCGGGGCGCAACTCCGTCCCCGCATGATTGCCGTCACAAAAAGGGGCGTTCTTCGTCTGGCCGCAGCAGCAGATTGCGTGCTTGCCGGGCTCGAGGCTCACGACACAGGGCTTGGGATCGGGCATGGGGGCTCTCCGGGGTCAGGCGGACTGGATCCAGGACACCGCTGAGGACGCGTCCGGGCAGGTGAGGGTTTCGCCGTCCGCCATGCGCTTGCCGTGGAACGTGCCGTCGTCGTTGCGCGTGAACACGAACGGGATGCCGCGGCGGTCCGCGTAGCGCATCTGCTGGCCGTGCTTCTTCGGCTGCGGGTAGATCTCGCTGGCGATGCCGGCCCGGCGCAGGGCGGCCGCGAAGGCGAAGGCCGGTGTCAGGGCCTCCTCTCCGGGGAACGTCACCATCGCCTGAGTCGTGCAGCGCGTGGCGCCCTCCCGGTCCAGGGCCTCCAGCGCGTCCATCAGGCGCGTGATGCCGATGGTGAAGCCGACACCCGGCATGTGGGACTTGGTGTAGAGGCTGGCGAGGTCGTCGTAGCGGCCGCCGCCCCCGACGCTGCCGATGTCGGGTAGGTCGTCGAGTTGGGCCTCGACCACGATGCCCGTGTAGTAGTCCAAGCCGCGCGCGATGCTCGGGTCGATGCGCAGCGCCTCCGGCCGCTGGCCCGCGGCCTCGAAGATCCGCTTCACGTGACGCAGACCTTCGATTCCCGCGCGCCCTTGTCCCGTCTCACCGACGAGGCCCTCCAGCGCCGTGAGCGTGGCGTCGTCGTCGTCACGCGGCGTGCAGGCGTCCAGCACACGATCGATCGCCGGGTCGTCCAGACCCACCGCACGCATCTCACCGCGCACCGTCTCGTCGCCGAGCTTCTCCCGCTTGTCCAGTGCGCGCAGAACGGGCACGGCCTGATCCGCAGCGCCGATCGTCTCCAGCAGTCCGTTGAGGATGCGCCGATCGTTGACCCGCAGCGTGACGGCTCCGACGTCGAGCGCCGCGTAGACGTCCGCCATCACGATCAGCGCTTCGGCATCCGCGGCGACGCCCACCGGCCCGATCAGATCCGCATCGCACTGCAGGAACTCGCGCGCACGTCCGCGCTGGGGACGCTCGCCGCGGAAGACGAGGCCGATGTGGTAGCGCCGGAAGGGGAAGACGAGCTTGCCCTCGTGCTGGGCGACGTAACGCGCCAGCGGCACCGTCAGGTCGTTGCGCAGGGCGACCTCGCGGCCGCCCTTGTCGACGAACTCGAACAACTCCTTGTTCGCCTCGCCGCCCGTCTTGCCCTTGATGATCTCGGCGTACTCGAGCACAGGCGAGTCGATGGGGCCGTAGCCGTGCGCGCGGAAGACGTCCTCGACCGTGCGGACGATCTCCGCCCGGCGCAGGGCCTGCTCAGGCATCAGGTCACGGAAGCCCTTGAGGGTCCGGGGCTGGATGAGGCTCATGTCGTCTCCGGGCGCCGGGCTAGAGGCCGGCAGCGCGGGCGATCGTACCGTCCCCGACCAATGCCTTCACGCGGGGGAGCGCGTCCTTCCAGGGAGCGTCCTGCGCGCGGAAGGGCACGGCCTGCCTCACGGCCGCGATGACGCGGGCGCTCTTGCGGCTCGGCTTCAGGGTGCGCAGGCCCACGGCCTGGGACGCGGCCATCAGCTCGATGGCCAGTACGGACTCCACGAGGTCGGCGACCTCGCCCGCCCGACGCGCTGCGATGGGGGCCATGGAGACGTGATCCTCGATGTTCGCGCCGGTGGGGATCGAGTCGGCACTCGCCGGGAAGCACAGGCCCTTGCTCTCGGAGACGAGCGCGGCGGCGACGTACTGCGGGATCATGAACCCGGAGTGCAGGCCCGCCTCGGGCGCGAGGTAGGCGGGCAGCCCCTCGTTCATGTGCGGATCGATGAGCGTCGCCGTGCGCCGCTCGCTGATGCTGCCCAACTCGTGCACACAGAGCTTCATGTGATCCGCTGCGAGGGCGAGCGGCTGACCGTGGAAGTTCCCGCCCGCGATGATGTCGTCGTCGAACACCAGCGGGTTGTCCGTGACGGCGTCGATCTCGCGCGCGAAGACGTCGCGTGCATAGGCGACACCGTCGATCGAGGCGCCGTGCACCTGCGGCGCGCAGCGGATGCCGTAGGCATCCTGCGGGGCGAGGCGCTTGCCTGGGATCTTCGCGATGTCCGCGTCGACCAGTTTGCTGCCACGCAGCACCGAGGTGATGCGCTGTGCACTCGTCTGCTGGCCGGGCTGCCGCCGGACCTCATGCAAGCGCGCGTCGAGCGCGGGGGAGCGCCCGGCGAGGGCTTCCATCGTCAGGGCTGCCGCCGCGTCCGCCGTGCGCAGCAGGACCTGGGCGTGCTCCAGTGCCCGCAAGGCGATGGCGAGCGTGACCTGCATGCCGTTCACCAGCGCGAGGCCCTCCTTGTAGGAGAGCGTCAGCGGCTCGAGTCCGGCTTGCTTCAGGGCGGCCTTGGCGCTGAGCGTGCGGCCGCCCTTGCGGGCCTTGCCCTCACCGATGAGCGGCAACGCAAGATGGCAGAGTGGCGCCAGGTCGCCGCTGGCGCCGACGCTGCCGCGACACGGCACGACGGCGAGCACGTCGCGCTCGTAGAGGGCGGTGAGGGCGTCGAGGGTGGAGCGGCGCATGCCGGAGTGGCCTTGCGCCAGTGCGTGGATGCGCAGCAGCAGTGCCAGTCGCACGGTCTCGTCCGGCAGCGGCGGTCCCTGGCCGAAGGCGTGGCTCACGAGGAGATTGCGCTGTAGGGCCGGTGCGTCCTCCGGCGCGATCGGCTTCACGGCGTTGCTGCCGAAGCCGGTCGTCACCCCATAGACCCACTCGCCGTCGCGGACCGCCTTGCGGATGCGCTCCGTGCTCGCGCGGATGCGTCCAGCCGCGCCCCGGGCGAGCTTCAGCCGGTGGGGGGTGCGAGCGCCGTCCAGTGCTTGCTCGACGGTCATGTGCGCGCCGATCGTGAGGGCGCGTCCCTTGGTGGTGCCGGTCACAGGGTTCGTCCGGTGGTTGGGTCTAGTCGTCGGAGGTGGGCGGCCCCGGATCGGCCGCGACCAGGAAGGCCAGTTCCTTGCGGAACCACTCCATGTCCACGACGCCGGAGATGCGCACCGACTCGACGGTGATGATGCCGCTGTTGGTGAAGAGCCCGACGCGGCCCGGGCCCATGGTGCTGCCGTCGTCGCCCTTGACCTTGCCTTCGAGGTTGACGCCGTCGGTCTTGCCCTGGAAGGAACCCTGGGCGGAGTCCTTGCGGCGTGTCAGCTCGATCTTGATGCGGTCGCCGCTCTGCAGCTTCACCTTCGAGCGCTCGGCGATCTTGATGAAGCCGTGCGCGTCGGCGTCCGCGTCACGCCAGACGCCCTGACCGATGTACCAGAGCACGTGGCCCTTGTTGGCGCGCGCCGCCGCGCCCTTCTTCAGCTTGAACTGGGTGTTGGCGACGTTGAAGAGGATGGCGCGGAACGTGTCCGACTCCTGCACGCAGATCATGCCGAAGTCGTGCGGCTGCTGGACCGTGACCGTGGCCTCGATCGTCACGTCCGGCAGGAACACGAGGTTGTGGAAAACGCCGGTCGCGCGCTCCACGATGACGGAGCCACGCTTCCACTTCGCCTGAATCGGCATCGCGCTCGAGAACGGCTGCTCGACGGTGAAGTCCTGCTCGAAGACGCGCTGGTCGTTGAAGTGGTACTCCAGTTCGATCCGGCCGCGCTTCTTCTTCTCGACGGGCACGCCGACCAAGGCCTCGGGGCCCAGCGCTCCGGCCTGCGCCGCGCGCCGGCCGGCCGCGATCTTGGCCTTGTGCGCGCGGTAGAACGCCGTGTTGCCGTACTGCTGGATCAGCATCGTGTAGCCCTGCAGCGCCTCGGCGTAGCGGGCTTCCTTGAGGTCGGTGTGGGCAACGCCCCACGCGTCGCGGCACTGCAAGTCGCGCTGCGGGCCGTCGTCCTCGGGTGTCGGCTCGGGCTGCCGCGGCGGCTCGTCAGCGCCCGGAAACGCCGGCAGGGACGGGTCGCCGGCCTTGCTGGGCGGGGCCCGCGGGTCGCGAGGGGGGCGCCGCGGGCTCTCCCGGCGCTTGTCGCCGATGGCGAGCATGCGGGCGACGCAGCGCTCCAGCAGGGCCACGACACCCGCCGTCATGTCGGCGGGGTACTCGTGGCTCACGCCCATCAACAGCCGGTGCGCCTCGCGCGGCTGCGGCGTGATCAACGGCTCGACCTTCGCGATGAGCTGATCGAGGGCCTTGCGGGCGCTCTCGCGCAGTGCGCGTCGCCGCGCGTCGAGCCCTTCGGCCGCCTTCGTGGTTCCGAAGCGCTTCTCGAACTCGCGGATCTCCTTGAAGCCGCGCGCGAACTGCTGCGCTGCTTCGAGGCTTGCCACCTTCTTGTCGAGCGCAGCGCGCTCCTTGACGCTCCAAGCGACCATGAGCTCGCGGATCCGCTCGCCCGCGCTCGCGCGCTCCTCTTCGGCGCCGGCCGTGTCGGCGTAGCGCCGCTGGAACGCCTGGAAGCGCGCGATCAGATCGCGATGTCGCTCCGGCGTGCGCAGCGCCTGGGAGTTGAGCTCCATGAGATCGCGTAGCGCGCGACCCGGCGCCGCCTCACGGATGTCCTCGAGCTCGGGCAGGCGCGACTCGCTGACCTTGGAGACCTTGATCGCCTTCAGGTGATTGACGGCCCGGTAGGTCGCGGCGAGGAGGATCGCCAGCCCCGTGAAGGTGATGATCGTGATGGCGGGATTGCGGCGGGGTGGCTGGGCGCTGCGCCGGGCCGGCTGGCTCGGCACCGACGCACCGGCGGCTCGGTCCGGAGCGGGCACGGCGGCTGCGGCCTTGACCAGGCCGCGGTCCGTGCGAAACAGCGCCACCTGCTCGCCGATGCGGATGCGGTCGCCGTCGGCGAGCGCCTTCTCCTCGACGAGCTCGCCGTTGATCTCCGGCGCGGTCTCGCCGGGCAGGGGCCGCGCGACGTAGCCGTCCTCCTTGCGGGTGAGCGCCACCTGCGCGCCCTTGAAGGGCGTAGGACTCGCACGCAGACCGCCCTTGCGGCCGGCGCCCAGGAATACCGCGTCCTCCAGTACGTCGTACTCAAGGAGGCCCAACGGCGAGGGCAACATCAGATGCGCGTGAGGGCGCGGCGGCATATGCTGGCTCTCGTCTCCCGGGAACGGGCGCATCCTACGCCGCTGGGCTACGCGGGGACACGAATCCGGAAGGCAGCATGGCTGAAGACCCGACGCCCAGATCCACATCGGCCGAGCCGGCGCCCGCTCGGGCGGCCTGGCTGCCCTGGCTCGCCTGGGGCTGGGTGGCCCTCGTGGTGCTCGCCGCCATCGCCGAACTGACCGGCTGGGACGATCTGCGCCTGGCCCTGGACTTCCAGCGCCACTTCCGCTGAGGAGCCCGCAGCCCGCCCCGGACCCCAGCCAGCGATCTCGGAGATCGACCTCGGGTGCGCGCCCTGTGACCTCCCGGGACGCTCGTGCGAGGTGGGGGCGTGCTCGCCCGCGCCGTCCAGACCCTGCTCGATGCCTGCTTCCCACCGCGCTGCACTGCCTGCGACGGCGCCGCCTGGGATGGGCCCAGCTGGGACGGAGCCGGAGGCGGCCGCAGCAGCCGGCGAGCCCGTGCTCCGCTCTGCCGCGCGTGTGCCGGGCGACTCGCGGGGGGCGCCGCCCGCTGCTTCACTTGTGGTCGCCGCGTGGGGCCCCACACCGCGACTGGCGGCTGCCCGGCGTGCACGGGGCCCGGTGCAGGGCGCGAGGCGCGCTGGTGGGCGGGCGGATCCGCGCCCGGGCGCTGCCCCGTGCTGCGCGGGGTCGTGGCGGCCTGGTCCTACGGCGGCCCCCCGCGCGACCTCGTCCTGGCGCTCAAGTTCCAGGGACGGCCCGAGGCGGCGGCGATCCTGGCCGCGGGACTGATCGAGGCGCTGCGCCAAGCGCGCGTGCCGGGCGACCTCGTCGTGCCCGTGCCGCTCTCCGCCCGGCGGCGCCGCGCGCGCGGCTACGACCAAGCCGAG
>JAHEIK010000217.1:908-6532 GCA_024639415.1 Planctomycetota bacterium | reverse complement strand
CGGCGGCTTCGGCGCGCGCTGGCTCGGCTGGATGCTCCTCGTGACGGTCGCATACGGCGCCTTGGTGTGGGGCGGTCTGCTGGCACTGCAGGAGTAGGGCGCGCCGGCACGCGCCCCGGGGGCTCGCTCGGGCCACCCCTACCGCGCTCTGTGTCCTCTGTGTCCTCTGTGGTTCGTCTCCTTCTCTTCGTCGCGCGCAGGCGCGGCCGTCACTGCGGTCACCTACGCTGGCGCTCCCCATGACATCCGAGCCGACCACCACCGACGACCGCCCTGCGTACGTCGAGGTCGCGCTCGACCTGCCCGTCGATCGCCTCTTCACGTACCGCGTACCGGCTGAGCAACGCGGCCACGCCGACGTCGGCCACCGCGTGCGCGTCCCCTTCCGCGGACGCTCGCTGATGGGCATCGTCGCGGGCGTCGAAGAGGACAAGCCCGACTTCAAGGTGCTCGACGTGGCTGAGGCACCGGACGGCTTCGCCCTGCTCGGCCCGGACCTGCTCGACCTGGGACGCTTCGTCGCGCGCTACTACGGCACCTCTCTGGGCGAGGCCCTCGCCGCCATGCTTCCGCGCGGCGTCCGCCACAAGGGCAAGGGCCACAAGCGCCGCCGCGTCACGCTCGCCGACGACGCCCTCGCGGTGGAGCGCGACACGGCGGGCAAGCTCACGGAACCCCAGCAGCGCATCCTGCGCAGGCTGCGCAAGCACCCGGAGGGCTTCCTCCTCGCGGACCTCTGCCGCGCCGCGCATGTCTCCATCAGCCCCGTGCAGACCCTGGCCAAGCACGGCATCGTCGCCCTGACCACCGAGCGCTCCCAGGCCGACGCTCTGGAGGACGCCGCCCGGGAGGCTCCCTCCACGAAGCCGCTCGAGCCGACGGACGACCAGGCCGCGGCGATCGACGCGCTCCTCTCGGCTCTGGACGCGGAGACCTTCAAGGCCTTCTTGCTGCTGGGTGTGACCGGCTCGGGCAAGACCGAGGTCTACCTGCAGGCGATGGCGCGCTGCATCGCGCAGGGCCGCCAGGCGATCGTGCTCGTACCGGAGATCGCGCTCACGCCGCAGACGGTGAAGCGCTTCCGCGGGCGCTTCGAGCGTGTCGCCGTCCTGCACTCGGGCATGACGGATGCGGAGCGCGCCAAGGCCTGGCGCCGGATCCGCGCGGGGGACGCGGACGTCGTCATCGGTCCCCGCAGCGCGATCTTCGCCCCTGTACCGCGTCTCGGCCTGCTGGTGGTGGACGAGGAGCACGAGACGTCCTTCAAGCAACAGAACGCGCCCCGCTACCACGCGCGCGACGTCGGACTCGTGCGCGCGCGCACGTCTGGTGCCGTCGTCGTCCTGGGCAGCGCCACGCCTGCGCTCGAGAGCTACCGGAACGCCTTGGACGGACGCTACGACCTGCTGCCCCTGCCGCGACGCGTCGGCGGGCGCTCGCTGCCGACCGTCCAGATCGTCGACCGCACGAGCGGCGAGGAGCGTGTGCGAAGGCGGGCCCACATCGGCCGCACGCTCGAGATCCGCATCCAGGAGGCGCTGCGGGCCGGCGGGCAGGTGATCCTGCTCCAGAACCGGCGCGGCTACGCCACGAGCGTGGCCTGTCCGCGCTGTGGCTTCCTCGTGGAGTGCAAGCACTGCGACGTGACGCTCACATTCCACCGCAGCGACGCGGTGGCGATGTGCCACCTGTGCGGCCACGAGCGGCGCGTGCCCTCGGCATGCCCCGACTGCGCACTGCCGCGCCTGGAGTTCCGCGGCGTGGGTACGCAGACGGTCGAAGAGGAACTGGCGGAGCGCTTCCCGGACGCGCGCGTCGCGCGCATGGACTCCGACAGCATGGCGACCCGCGATGCGTACGAGGACGTGCTGGGACGCTTCGAGGCCGGTGCAATCGACGTGCTCGTCGGCACGCAGATGATCGCCAAGGGCCTCGACTTCCCGAACGTGTTGCTCGTTGGGATCGTGTCTGCGGACACCGCGCTCGCGCTACCGGACTTCCGCGCGGGCGAGCGCACGTTCGGCCTGCTCGCGCAGGTCTCCGGCCGTGCGGGGCGTGGCGACGAGGACGGGCGCGTCGTCGTCCAGACGACGATGCCCTCGCATCCGGCGATCGTCCTCGCGGCCGAGCAGGACTACGAGAAGTTCGCCAAGACGGCGCTGGAGGATCGCGAGCAGTTCGGCTACCCGCCCTACCGCCGCCTCCTGCGGGTCGTCGTGCGCGGCAAGCAGCCGCAGGCGGTGGCCGAGCGCGCGCTCGAACTCCAGCGCTGCATCGTGCAGGCGGCGACGGACGCGACGGAGATCCTCGGCCCGGCCGTGCCCCCCATTGCCCGGGTCCAGGGCTATCACCGGCAGCACGTCGTCGTGAAGGCGCCGGGGCACCGGGAGATCGCCCGCGTGCTGCGGGCCCTGCGTGCGGCACCACGCCCCAAGCGCGGCGTGGAAGAGGCATGGGACGTCGATCCGGTGGGAGTGCTCTAGCACTCCCACCCCGTAAACGTGCCCGTCTGCGTTCCCGTCACCGACGTGCCCGCGGAGAGGATCGGAAGGGGAGGCGCGTAGCCTCCCCTTGCCGCGCCGCAGGCGCGAACAGGCCGCGCGGGAGCGCGGAACGCCGTCCGGTTGGCCCGGCTGCGTGAGCCGCGAGCCCGGGCAAAGGCAGAGGCACGGGCAGAAGCAGAACGGGCGTCGGGCACGTCGGTGACGGTTACGGTGACGGGAGCACGCCCCGCTCCGCGTGTCGTCCTACCTCACGATCGGAGGCGGCAGTGTCCCCGGCTGGGGCGCAGGCTGCGGCCGCGGAACAGGCTGCGGGATCGGCTGCGCGCGAGGCTGCGGAAGGGCGCGCGGCAGCGCTCGCGGCTGCGCGGACGCCGGCTTGGCGGCTGCGCCGAAGCCACGCGTCTTGCGCACGTGGTTGTACCACTGGCTCCATGCGCGCGGCCCCGTGCCGAGACTCTCGATCTCGCCCGGCGTAAGCGGCCGCCCCTGCAGCTTCGCAGCGTAGGAGATCAGGACGTCGCGGATGACCGCTTTGCTGTCGGGCGCAACGTCATGCATCAAGCGCACGACCTCGGGGAAGCCGGCGGGCTCGCCCTTGCGCTCGAGTGCGGCGGCGGCAGCCCAGCGCACGCGCATGTTGGGATCGCCGATCAGGACGCGCAGGTACTCGAAGGTGCCGGGCACGCGGATGGCCCCGAGCGCCTTGGCTACGTGCAGTCGCAGGATCGCGTCGTGGTCGACTACGACGGAGCCGAGCTTGGCGAGCGCGACCTGCTCGCGCGCCGGGTCGGCGGGCACGCCGGACCGCGCGCGGGCGTCCATCACGTTGGCCAGCGCCAGCGGCGCGTAGCGCTTGACGGACAGGGGCATGTTGGGCGCGATGCGCGCCAGCAAGGCGTCGTACGGCGTGTTGGGATCGGCCCGCACGCTCAGGGCGATGAGCGCGTTGCCGACCAGGCGTGCATCGCGGTCGGGCAGACGCTCGAGCAGCGCGCGCGTGGCCTGGGGGTTGCGCGAGAAGCCGAGCGCGCTCACCGAGAGGTACTGCGCGTGCGGGCCGAGTTCGCCGCGCGAGCCACGGGCGAACGTGGCGAAGTCGGCGTCCACCTCCTGGCCGATCCGCGGAGCCAGCGCGTCGGCTTCGGCGACGCGGCCGTCGGCCCGCAGGCTATCCCAGCGCGTCAGCAGGCCCTCGACCCGCTGCATCTGCGGGAGGTGGGCCTGGACGCGCGGGTCTTCGCTTGCCTTGAGGGGCTCCTCGCCGCGCAGCTGGCTCCAGTCCACGGGCTTCTCGGCTGTCTGGTTCGCGCAGGCAGCGAGCAGGAAGCAAGGCAGCAGCGTGGCCAGAAGCCACGGGAGGATTCGGATGCGCGTCATGAGGCTCCTCGGGCGGCTCCTTGGACGTCGCCCGCCCGGCCGTCCTTGCGGGCATCCCCGGCGGTGCGCCCCAGGACCTCCTGGAGGCGGGCGGGGAGGCGCTTGGGACGTCCGCGCGCATTGCAGGAGGCGAGCACCGTGAAGCCGGTGGCCAGCAGCCGATCCTCGCGACGCAGCTCGTACTCGAAGCGCAGGCGAACCCCACGCACCTCCGTGAGCGCGGTACGGACGATGAGATGGTCGTCGTACCCGGCGGGGCGCAGGAAGCGCAGCCCGGTCTCGACGACGACCAGGAGCGTGCCCTCCTCCTCGAGTTCGAGGTAGGTCGCCCCGCGGGAGCGCAGGAACTCGGTCCGCCCCTGCTCGCAGTAGGCGAGGTAGTGACCGTGGTAGAGATAGCCCATACGGTCCACCTCGCCGTAGCGGACGCGCACGGAGGTGTCGTGTACGCCCCAGGCTCCCTCGATGGCACTCCCGTCCGTCGGCATGTCCCTGGCCCTTCCGTGCGAGCGTGACGCCGCCCTCGAAAACAACGCACTCCGAGAAACCGGCGAATTCAGCGGGCTTGCAGGCGCGCGATTATCGCCGCGACAGCCGCCCCCCGCCCGATAATCTGCCGAGCCTGCCATGGACGCCGTCGCCGCCCCCCCCGCTCGCCTCCCCGCTACCGCCCCGGCTGTGCCGCGCACGCGCTCGGCCTTCACGGCGGTGGTCCTGGGCTGGCTGGTGCCGGGCTTCGGCCAGCTCTACGTCGGGCGCCCGTTCAAGGCCCTGCTGATGCTCGTCTCGATCGGCGGGCTCTTCTACGGCGGCCTGCTCCTGACAGGGTTCACCTGCGTGAACCCGAAGACGTACGAACTGGAGTTCGCCGCGCACGCGTGCCTCGGCGGCCCCACGGCCGCGGCCTACTACCTCACGCGCGGCTTCGAGTTGACCGACGCGCTGCCCTGGTTCGAGGTCGGACGGCTCTACGCCGCCGTCGCGGGCCTGCTCAACGTCGTTGCGATCTGCGATGCGCTTGGCGACGTGATCGAGCACAACCGTGGAGTCCGCATCCAAGCCTCCCTGCGCCAGCGCTACCTCATGGAGCGGGAAGCGGAGCGACAGCGCGCCCTCGAGACGGCCGCGCGCCAGGCAGCAGCGCGGCAGGAGACCGAGACACGCTCGGCCCACGAGACCGGAGAGGCCAACGAGACGCCGACCGACCCGGCCGATGACGTCGTGACACCCGCCCCCGCGTCACCGGACACACCCGCGCCGGACCCGCGCATGGACGACGACTTGCCGTCGTTCTTCGATGAGCCGCACGCGGGCCCGCTTGGTGATGCCACCCGCCGTGATGACCCGACTCGAGGCGGCACGGCATGAGGTGGATCGATCTCCTATGGCTGCCGCCGGTCATGCTGGCCGTGGCCGTGGTGCTGGGCGCGACGGGACGCGAGGGCGTACGCTCCATCGGCCGCGCGATCTGGCACACGTTCATCTTCCTGACCGTGGGCGTGATCGTGGTCGGCGTGGTCATCCACCTGGTTGCGCGGGTCTTTGCGTAGCACGCGCTACGCGCGGGCCACGCAACCCGTGCACGCGGAGAGGATTGGAAGGGGAGGCGCGTAGCTTCCCCTTGCCGCGCCGCAGGCGCGAACAGTCCGCGCGGGAGCGCGGAACGCCTTCCTGGCTGCGCGGCTGGGTGAGGCACGGGGAAGAGGCAGAGCGGGACACGGGTACGGGCCACGCATCACGCCG
>JAHEIK010000217.1:0-898 GCA_024639415.1 Planctomycetota bacterium | reverse complement strand
CGCCGGGAACGGGAACGGTGACGGTGACGGGGCGGAAGTAGCCACTCCGCGGCTACTTCCGCAAGAACCCGACGCCCGGTAGGCGCTGCGCATACCCGTCCAGCTCGAGCGACGTCAGCGCCGCCGCCACCTCGGCGGCGGGCAGTCCCGTACGACGGCACAGCGCGCCTGCATCGAGCGCCTCGTCGTCCGCGAGCAGACTCCACAGCAGCGCCTCCGGCTCACCCGCCGGCCCCGAGCGCTGCGGACGAGCCGCGCCCGCGTCCAGCCCCAGCGCCTGAAGGACGTCCGCCGCACTCTCGCACAGGGCCGCTCCCTGACGCAGCAGCCGATGGCAGCCGGCCCGCTTCGCCGCGAAGACGCTGCCCGGCACCGCCAGGACCTCACGGCCCAGGTCGAGCGCCAGGCGTGCGGTGATCAGCGCTCCACTGCGGCTCGGGGCCTCCACGACCACGACGGCTGCCGAGAGCGCCGCGACCAATCGGTTGCGGCGCGGGAAGTGCCACTTCTGCGGCGCCGTACCCGGGGCGTACTCACTGAGGACGCCACCCGTGGTCGCGATGGCCTCCTTCAGCTCCGTGTGCGCCAGCGGGTAGGCGAAATCCACCGCGCAGCCGAGCACGGCCAGGGTCAGGCCGCCGGCCTCGAGCGTGCCTTCGTGGGCGGCTCCGTCCACCCCCAGTGCGAAGCCGCTGACGACCCACAGGCCGGCCTCGGCCAGCCCGGCAGCCAACTCGCGAGCCGCCCGCAGGCCGTAGGGCGTGGCGTCGCGTGTGCCCACGATCGCCGCACCGACGTCCTCGGGTCCGGGAAGCCGTCCGCGCAGGAAGAAGGCGCACGGCGGATCCACGACGCCTTGCAGGGAGCCGTGCGGCCAGTCGGGATCGACCGGGGTCAC
>JAHEIK010000216.1 GCA_024639415.1 Planctomycetota bacterium | reverse complement strand
CGGCGCGTCCGCCGTGCTCAGCTCGCCGTTGGCGTTGACGCCCGTGAGCTGCATCGTTCCGGGGCTGTGCCGCGGGAGGCGGATCGTGAACGACGCCCCGCCGCCGGTGTCGGGGGCCAGCAGCAGATCTCCGCCGTGGTCGCGTGCGATCGAGCGCGAGAGAGCCAGTCCGAGACCCGTGCCCTTGCCTGAGCCCTTTGTCGTGAAGAAGGACTCGAACACGCGGCTGCGCAGCTCCTCGGGGACGCCGCCGCCGGTGTCTGCGACCGTGATCGTCACGTGTGTCGGGTCGGCATTCGCATGGATGCTCAAGACGCGGGAGCCGTTCCAGTCCTCGAGCGCATGCAGCGAGTTCTGGACCAGGTTGACGAGTACCTGCTGCAGCGCGTGCTTGTCGGCGAGTACGCTCGGTAGGTCGTCGGCGATGCGCACGTCGAGCTCCGCACCGGACAGGCGAGCTTCGTAGGCGAACAGCTCCGTCGTGCCCTCGATCATCTCCCGGAGCGATGTCGGGACGCGCTCGGGATTGCGTCGGCGGGCGAAGTTCAGCAAGTTGCGCACGATGCGCGTCGCGCGCAGCGCTTGCTCGCGCATCTGCTGCACAGGCCGCTCGACGTCGGGCGTCATGTCGTGCCCGCGCAGTAGGTCGGCATAGCCGATCAATGCGGCGAGCGGGTTGTTGAGTTCGTGCGCGACCCCGGCGAGTGTCTGCCCAACCAGCGTCATCTTCTCGGCTTGGATGATCCGGTTGCGGGCCAGTTCCTCTTCGGTCACGTCGGCCAGCGTCACGAGCGTGCCGATGCGATGTCCGCGATCCAGCACACTGATCGCCGTGCAAGCCAGCTGGATCGGGTTCTCACGGGCCGGGTCGACGTACGTCGCGCGGAAGCGGCGCGATACGCCGGGCGGCGTGTCGGCCAGCTCCGCCAGCGTGAGCTCGCCGATGCGCAGCGGGGCTCGGGCATCCTTGTCCTCGCTCGACGCGGCCTTGAGGGCCTTCCGTGCGGCCGGGTTGGCCAGCAGGACGGCGCCGTCGGAGCCGAGCAGCAGCACGCCCTCACGCATCTGGCGCAGCAGCAGGGCCGTGCGGCGGTTCTCGTGGTCGCGTTGCCGCTCGAGGCGCCGGATGGCTTCGCCCGCTCGGCGTGCGACGTCGACGAGGACCCCGATCCGATCGGGAGGCAGCGCCGCCGGGGCGGGGTCGGCCAGCAGCAAGACGCCCGCGACGCGGCCGTCGATCTTGACCGGGATGTCGACCGCCGTCTTGAACTGCGGGGACAGCTCCGCGGCTTCGATGGAGGTCGCGTGGCATTGCAGCCTGCGCACGATGAACTGGGAACCGACGCGGCCGAGGCTCTCCTGCAGACGCAGGCGACGACGCTCCACGTGGTCGTTGTCAAGCCGCGCGGCTTCTTCCCAGAGCGCAACGTCCTCGCCCTCGGACTCGAGGACGACGGCGCGCGCGCTCAGCTGGGTGTGGCAACGGAGGTGGCGCAGGACGGCCTCCGCGATCTCCGTGAGCGAGCTGCTGTCGCCCAGCGCCTGCGCGAACGACACGAGTTCGGCCGCCGCGGCTTCCCGCTGGCGGATCTCGCGCTGCACGTGCTTGTCGAGTTCGATGTCGCGCGCCTTGCGCGTGAGGTTTCCAGCGATCCACACGGTCAGGAAAGACGTGCAGAGCAGGAGGAGGACCTGGACGCCCATGAGCACCGGCTGCGCGGTCCACTCGGAGTCGACGGTGAGCGCAGTACCGACGGTCAGGATCATGCAACCGCCCAAGGCGGCCAGGAAGCCGGCGATGCTGCGCTGGCCGACGACGGCGACGAGCGTGGCAACCAGGTACGCGGAGACGAAGGGAATGCGCGCGTCCGAGCCGGGGATGCTGTCCGCCACCAGGATGCAGCCCACGACGCACAGAGCCGTGAGGTCGACCGCGAGCAGCCCGAGCTGGATCGGCTGCGCCTGCATGCGCCGCGGCAGGGTCAGCGTCACGATGAACACCGTGAGCAGCGCGAGGAGCGAGACGCGCAGCCAGCCGTTCGTCGGCGGGAGGCTGTCGAGCACCCAGATGCACGAACCGGCCAGGACCATCACGCCGGCGCGTGCGAGCGCGTATCGGATCTGCTCGTTCTGACCCATGGCTGCGCTCAGACTCCCCCGTGCCCATCCCCTGCGGAGGGCCGTGGCTCCCTATCGGCCGCCGCGCGGGTGCGGCTTGAGGGGCCCGTAACGGGCTTGGAAGCGCGAGTTCTAGAGGCCTGGGGCGGGCCTGCGGCTGCCCGCGGGCGCCGCTCGGGGTACAACCCGCCCATGGCGGATCACGTACCTGAGCCCAGCGGGCACCGCGACGCGGTCTTCGGGCTCGCGCGGCGGGACGGGCGCACCCTGCTCGTGCGCAATCCTCGCGTGACGGGCGGTGGCCGCGCCTCGTGGTGGGACCTGCCCGGCGGCGGCGTCGAAGCGGGCGAAAACCTGCCTAACGCGCTCGAGCGGGAGTGGCGCGAGGAGACCTGCACGGAGGGTCGCGTGGGGCCGCTGCTCTTCGTGATGGACGGCGCCAAGCGCACGGGGGCAGGCGTTCTGCTCTACACCTGGCGGGCGTTCTTCTTCGAGGTCACTTGCGAGGCCGAGCCCACGCCCGGCGCAGGCATCGACGAGGCTGCATGGGTCGCCGACGAGGAGGTGCCGGAGCGCCTCGCCGCTCCCTACCACGCGGCGCTGCGGCGCTGGCTGGCCGATCCGGCCACGTCCTACGACACGGCGACGTGGGTCGAGGACGTGCCCGACGACGAGCCCGAGGCGGCGCTGCCGCGGCGCCTGCTCATCATCGCTGCCGCGGCCGCGGTCGGTGATCGCGCGCTGCTCGCTCGCGAGGTGGACGCCGCCCTCGCCGCGGGCGAACGCAGCGAGCGGATCGCAGAGACGCTGCTGCAGATCGTGCCGTACTGCGGCTACCCGCGCGCGATCACGGCCTTCGGCGCCGTCCGGGCGGCGCTCGGCGCGAGCCGCCCTCCTGCTCCCGAGGCCGGGGACCGCGCGGCGCGCGGTCGCGAGGTCTTCCGCGCGGTCTACGGCGAGACGGCCGACGCCGTGCTCGGAGGGCTCGAGGCCCTGGATCCCATGTTGGCGCGCTGGACGATCGAACACGCCTACGGCCGCGTGCTCGCCCGCGAGGGGGACCTGAGCCTGCTCGAGCGTGAGTTGCTTGCCGTGTCCGTGCTCACGGCCCTGGGCGGGCTCGACGAGCCGCTGCTCGGGCACATGCGCGCGGCGTTGCGCGTCGGCGGGACGGCTGAGCAGGTCGCGGGCGCCGTGGCCGTGGTGCCGAGCTCGCTGGGGGAGCAGCGCAAGCTGGCGGCGCGCTCGTTGTTGGAGCGCCTGTAGGGGCGGGCTGCATGCCCGCCCGAGGGCATGCTCCGGAGTCCGGACTTACCCCGTAGGGGTGGCCCCTGTGGCCACCCCCTCGGCCCTTCGGCGCGAACGCGTCACGGCGCCCCCACGTCGCGGCGCATGCGGCCGTCACGCACAGACGCGGGCGGGTAGTCCACCGTGGGTCGTGGACGGGCACTTCGGCCCGCCCCTACCGGGTAAGTCCGGATTGGGGAGGCACGCCCTCGGGCGACCACCGCGCTTCGACACCCTCCGGGTGTCTCGCGCCGGGGTCGCCCCTACGGCAACGGAGGATCGTCCTGTGTCCCTCGGACCCGTCCCTGTGTTCCAACGCACGCGGTAGGGGCGGGCTGCATGCCCGCCCGAGGGCATGCTCCGAAGTCCGGACCTACCCCGTAGGGGTGGCCCCTGTGGCCACCCTCTTGGATCAGTCGCCCGAGCCGACGACGACGCTGGAGAAGGAGATGCCGCCCGTGCGGTCGCGCAGCAGACCGTCCTTGTGCGCCTTGTCCCACGTCTTGGCCTTGTCCGCCGGTAGATTGCGACGGACGTCGCCGAACGCGCGGTCCTTGATGCGCTTCTCCGCCTCGCCGAATGTCTCGCTGCTGCCGGGGATGCGCGTCTTCTTGAACTTCTGGATCTTGCCGAAGTCGGGCATCGCGATGGAGATCGCGCCACCGTCGCCCCCTCCAAGGTTGGCCATCTTGGGCTTGCGCACCTCGGCCCAGGTGACACCCTCGTCGTTCTCGAGGGCGTAGAGATCCTTCAGGTCGGCCTTGGCGCGATCGAGGATCTCCTGCATCTCGTTCTGCTGGCGCTCGTCGAGTCCGAGACCCTTCGCCGCGGCATCCGCGTTGTGGAAGAAGTTCTTGGGCATGAATCGGCGCACCATGCCGGCGGCATCGCTCGCGGCGTCATCGCCCGACTCCATCTTCGCCAACAGCTCGTTCTGACGCTTGACCGTGCTCTCGAGCTCCGCGAGACGCTCCAGAGGCGAGGCGGGCTTGCGCGTCGCGAGGCCGACCCCGTCACCCTCGGCACCGGTCGAGCCCTCGGAGCGCATCATCGGCGCGGGAGCGCCGAGGCTGAGTGCGTCCTCGAGCTTCATCTCGAGCGCGGTGACCTGGTCCTTGAGGTCGCTGTTGCCCTGAGCCAGCTCCTGGATCCGCGTGTCCTTCGCGCCTGATGCGTTCATCCCGTAGGCGGCCACTGCCAGGGCGGCCAAGGCCACGATCATCGCCAGCTTGTTCATCTCGTCCTCCGGAAGCCCCTACGGTACTCCCTACGTGGGCGGCTGACTTCTGTTGGGCGCCTACAACGCTTCCAGGCTGACCAGGTGCGCGCCCTTCTCGACGGCCTCGCCGGCCTCCACGTGGAGCTTGCCCACGACGCCCTCCCGCGGCGCGCGGATCTCGTTCTCCATCTTCATGGCCTCGAGGATCAGCAGCGGCTGGCCGGCTTCGACGTGCTGCTCGGCCGCGACGAGGATCTCCTTCACGACGCCGGGCATGACGCTCTTGATGTCCGCTTCCGCGCTGGCGGAGCGGCTGCCCCCCGTCGCCAGGCGTGCCATGCGGCCGCGCTCGTCCTCGATCGGGACCCGCACCTCGCGGTCGTGGAACGACAGCATGGCGGCACCGTCCTCGAAGCGCGCTGCGTAGGTCACGCTCTGCGCGTCCACGAGGAGGTTGAGCAGGTCCCCGTCCTCGACGGCCGTCACGTCGGCGGGATGACGCTCGCCGTCGACGATCACTTCCAGGCCCTCGCGACCGTGGCGGATCTCGACGACCCGCTCCCGGCCGGCCCACTGCACGTAGTAGCGCGCACCGCGTGTCGCCATGGCTACCTCCTCCACCAATCGCGTCCGGCGACCACCCAGGGCGAGGCCTGCGTGCTCGTGCTCGGAGGCGGCACGTGCGTCTTCTTGACACGCCGGTGCATGGCCAGCGCGGCGGCGACGATCGGGACCAGGTCGTTCTCGTCCTGCGGCGCGGGTGCGCTGTCGTCGAGGATCGACGTGTCGTAGACCCCGCTCACGAAGCGCGCGTCGTCGAGTGTGCGCAGCACCAAGGGGATGTTCGTCGTCAGCCCCGGCAGGCGTGTCTCCCAAAGAGCCCGCTTGAGGCGCCGGATCGCATGCTCGCGTGTCTCGGCGTGCACGATCAGCTTCATCAGGAGGTTGTCGTAGTCGAGTCCGATGTGCTGTCCGAAGTGCACGTGCCCGTCGCAGCGGACCCCGGGGCCGCCCGGCAGGTGGACCGCGCCGAGCGTGCCGGTGCTGGGCATGAAGCCGTGGTCGGCGTCCTCCGCGCAGATGCGCGCCTCGATGGCGTGCCCCGCAGGCTCGGGCCGAGCGCCTCCGAAGGAGATCGGCAGGCCCTGGGCGATGCGCAGCTGCTCGCCGAGCAGATCCACGCCGTAGCACAGCTCGGTGACGGGGTGCTCGACCTGGAGACGCGTGTTCATCTCGAGGAAGTGGAACGCGCCGTCCGCACCGACGAGGAACTCCACCGTGCCCGCGCTGCGGTAGTCGCAACTGCGCGCAGCGGCGATCGCGGCGGCCTCCATCTCGGCGCGGAGCTCGGGCGTGACGACGGGGGAGGGGGACTCCTCGATCACCTTCTGGTGGCGCCGCTGGACGGAGCACTCGCGCTCGCCGAGCGCGACCGTGTTGCCGTGGTCGTCGGCGAGCACCTGGATCTCGACGTGGCGCGGCTGCTCGATGAAGCGCTCGAGGTAGACGGTCGCGTCGCCGAAGGCCGTCTCGGCCTCGCCCGCGGCGCGCGCCACCGCGTCCACGACTTCGTCGGCCGCGCGGACCAGCCGCATGCCCTTGCCGCCGCCGCCGGCCGAGGCCTTCACCAGCAGCGGAAACCCGACCTCCTCGGCCGTCTTGCGCAGCAGGTCGGCGTCGGCGCCCGGCTCGAGCGTGGCGCCGGGCACCAGCGGCACCCCCGAGGCGCCGACCGTGGCCCGTGCGGAGATCTTGTCGCCCATGGAGCGCATGGCGTCGGCGGGGGGGCCGACGAACACCAGGCCGGCCGCCTCGAGGGCCTCGGCGAACTCGGCGCTCTCGGCCAGGAAGCCGTAGCCCGGGTGGACGGCGTCGGCGCCCGAGCGCTCGCAGGCCTCGAGGATGTGGTCGA
>JAHEIK010000215.1 GCA_024639415.1 Planctomycetota bacterium | reverse complement strand
CGTGGCGAGCGGGAGCGCCGCGTCGTTGCGTGCGAACGGCCGGAAGGCGGGATCCCCGTAGAGAATCCCACCCGTCGCACCGTCGAGCATCATGTGGCGCACGGGATCGACGTCCCGGCGCGCCTTGACGTGTCCCTCCTCCCACGCGGGCGGCACGATGCCCTGCTCGCCCCAGCCCAGGTAGCCCAGCAGGATCTTCGCGTAGTCCACGCGGCGTGACTCGCCCATGGACGCACCGGCGAGGACGCGGGCGAAGTCGGTCGACAGCTCCGGTCCCGCGGGCCGCGGATTCACGTAGGCGACGTAGCCCGTGACGCCCGCACGGATCACGTTGAGCGCGAAGCTCCGCTTGCGCTCGACCTCCATGAGACGCTCGACGATGTTGCCGCGCTTGTACTCACGCTGGGGGTAGAGCCCGGTCACGCCCGTGTGGCATGCGTAGTTGAACGCCACCGCGGGGTAGAGCTGCACCCTGCCCATGTCCTCCGCGCGCGGTCCGTGGCCGATCTCCCACGGCATGCCGTGGCCGCCCATGATAATCGCGCCGCAGCCGCCGAGCGACGCGAGCTCCTTGTCGATGAAGGCCTGGTCGCGATCCTGGCCCTCGGGGGCTACGAAGCGCAGCGAGCGTCGCGGTAGCTTGAGCTTGCCGAGCTCGTAGGTGTCGTCGTAGGCGCGTGAGGTGCCGCGACCACCCCAGACGGCGGCCGAGCCGACCTTCTGCGGGTGCTTGGCGCGCGCCGCCTTGAGGATGTTCTCCACGAACCCGAGGGCTTCCTCGGCGGTGGCGCCGGTGATGAAGCCGTAGTCGAAGTCCACGAACGCGTCGTCGTCGACCTGTGTCGCCATGCGCAGGAAGCGACGCACGAAGTTGACGTCGATCTGCTCCGGGCGCACGAGGATCGCCACGTTGCGCGGCGTGGCCTGCTTCAGCGCGGCGAGCGCGCTCTCCGGCCTTGCCGCGTCGAAGGGCACGACGGCACCTGCCTTGTGGTACTTGGCAAGCCGGACGGCTGCCTTGTGATACGGGTCGCTCGCCTTGACGCCGCTCAGGACGACGTAGTCACCGGCGTGAGCCGGGGATGCCAGGGCGAGATACAGGCCAAGTCCCACGATCCATCGCATGCCGCCATCGTAGGACAAGGCGGCGGCGCGTGGGCCGGAGTGGTTACGAGCGCATGCTCCGGACTGCCGCGCTCACGTCCTTGCCCTCGACGACCGCGCCGCTGCCCTTGAGGTGCTTCATGGCCACGCCCGTGGCTTGGCCGTCATTGCCCGCGGCCAGGACGGCCTCCTTGACGGGCTCGAGCGCGGTCACGATCTCCTCGGGGCTCAGCGTCTTCGGCAGGAGGGCCGAGAGGACGGCGTTCTCCTCCTCGAGGACGGCCTTCTTCTGGGCATCCTCGCTGGCTGCGAGCGACTCGTCGTTGGACTTCATCAGCTTGCGGAGGATCTTGCCCACCTCTTCGTCCGTGGCGTCCTTGGCGCTGCGGGACTCGATCGTCTGGACCTCGCCCAGGGCGACGCGCAGGATGTCCTTCTCCACCGTGCGCTTGGCCTTCATGGCCTCGAGCATGCGGGTCTTCATCACGTCCTTGAGCATTCCGGCCTCCTTGCGCCGCGCGGATTCTACCGTGCGCGCCTAACGGGCCGAGAGCGCTTGCAGGGCTACGCGCAGCGTCCGGCGCTTGCCGTCGCGCAGCACCGTCACCTCGACGTCCTCGCCGGGCGCCCGGTCTTGCAGCAGATCGAGGAGGTCATCCTGATTGGCCACGGGCTTGCCGTCCAGGCCGACGATCACGTCGCCAAGCAAGGTCCTGCCCCGCCGGGCATCCTGCCGCATCGGCCGCATGCCTGCACGCGATGCCGCACTGTCGGGTAGGACCTCCAACACAGGCACGCCCTCCGTGAGGCCGACGGAGGCCCGGTAGCGATCCGGCAGGAGCGTGATCCCGAAGCCGGCACGGGCGGGCGGTGAGCCGCTGATGAGACGCGGGACGATGCGGTTGATCGTGTCCACAGGCACGGCGAATCCGATGCCTGCAGATCCGCCGCTGGGGCTGACGATCGCCGTGTTCATACCGATCAAGCGCCCTGCGCTGTCCAGGAGCGGACCACCGGAGTTGCCGGGATTCACGGCTGCATCGGTCTGGATCACGTTGCCGATCCTGCGCCCCGTCTGCGAACGGATGCTCCGGTCGAGGCCGCTGATGACGCCCGTCGTGAGCGTCTGGTCCAGTCCGAATGGATTGCCGATGGCGAACACGGACTGGCCGACGGCGAGGTCACCTGACGTTCCGACCGAGACCGGCTTCAGTTTGGTGGGTGGGGCGTTTTCCAGCTTGAGTACCGCGATGTCCTTGTCAGGGTCCGCGCCGACCATCACCGCACCCCACGTCGAGCCATCTGCGAGCGTTACCTCGAAGCGGTCACCGCCGCGCACGACGTGGGCGTTGGTCACGACGTAGCCGCCCTCGTCCCAGACGAAGCCGGATCCGGTGCCCTGGGGAATGCGCATCACATCGAGCGTCCAGCGGCTACGACGCAGCGCCACGTTCGCCACGTGCACCACCGACGGCGAGGCGTTGCGGTAGATCGCCATCGTCGTCTTCTCACTTTCGGCGAGGCCTCCGCGCGGGGCGATCGCGCGCGGCGCCGCTCCAGGGTCATGCAGCGGCCGATAGCGAGGGAGCACGTACTTCCAGACCACGAATGCGAGTGCACCCAGGAGGGCCAAGAGCAGAATCAACGTCACCGGGGACGCCCGGTGGCGGCTACGGGGATCGATGGGGTCCATGCCGATGTTGTATTCGCTGCGGAGGGCTGCGGTAACCTCCACGGACCCACGCGTCATGGAAGGCAGACCCGGGACGCGGAGCCTCGTCATGACCGACCCGAACACCCCCCAGAGCCCGGAAGACAGGCCTCAGGCGCCCACGGGCGACGAGGAAGCCGCACGGCTGCTGGAGGTGGGGCTCTCCGACAGCGGCACGTCCAGGAAGACGCCCCCGCCGTCTCCGCAGGAGATGGGGGAGCACTTCCCCGACCTCGAGATCCTCGAAGTGCTCGGCCAGGGCGGCATGGGCGTGGTCTACAAGGCGCGCCAGCGCAAGCTGGATCGCCTCGTGGCGCTCAAGGTGCTGCCGCGCGACCTCGGCGGGGATCCCGCCTTCGCTGAGCGCTTCGCCCGCGAGGCTCGCACCCTGGCTCGGCTGCGGCATGCGCACATCGTGGGTGTGTACGAGTTCGGTGAGTCGGACGGCCTGTACTTCCTGCTGATGGAGTTCGTGGACGGGGTCACGCTCCGTGAGCTCATGAGCACGGGCGAGCTGAACGCTCGCGAGGCGCTGGCCATCGTGCCGCAGATCTGCGACGCCCTGCAGTACGCCCACGACGAGGGGGTCGTGCACCGCGACATCAAGCCCGAGAACGTCCTCCTCGATCGCGCCGGCCAGGTGAAGGTCGCCGACTTCGGCTTGGCCAAGATGGCGCAGCGCGGCCCGGCGGACTTCACGCTCACGGGCACGGACCAGGTGATGGGCACGTGGCAGTACATGGCACCCGAGCAGTACAAGACGCCGCAGGATGTCGATCACCGCGCCGACATCTTCAGCCTCGGTGTCGTGTTCTACGAGATGCTCACGGGTGAGCTGCCGGTGGGGCGCTTCGCCAACCCCAGCGAGGCTCCCGACCTCGACGCGCGCATCGACGAGATCGTGATGCGCGCCCTCGAGCGCGAGCGCGACATGCGCTACCAGAATGCGGGCGACCTGACGACCGACATCGAGCACATGGCGAGCGGCTCCAAGCCGTTCGATCCTGAGAAGCCCGCGACAGCCGGCATGGCCCAGCAGCGCCTGCGCAAGCTGCGCCACCGCCGCTGGTGGCACGATCGCAAGGAACGTCCCCTCAGCCGCTGGGCGTCTTGGTCCTTCTGGTTGCTCCCCGCGGGCGCCTTTCTCGCGTGGATGGTGTACCTGCTCGTCTACGACACGAGCGACCACGCGCGCGGCTACCACGCGACGAAGGCGGGGCTGTTCACCGCCATCGGAATCGGAACGCTGGCAACCCTGTGTGCGTTCCTGGGCATCCGCGCTACGAAGGGGCGTGATCGTCCTGTGCACGGCCTGCGGCTCTCGGTCGTGTGCCTATGCCTCGCGGCCTTTGGCACGGTGACCTGCATCGCGGCGTACTTCCAGGAGAAGAACCAGCACGCGCGCATGCTCCGTTGGCAGGCGGAGCGCCGCCTGCCGAAGCGCTCCCTGGTCGACCACCCGCGCGTGCAGGGCACGGACGACACCGTCCTCGAGCACGAAGTCCGCAAGGGCGTACGGGAGGCATGGGGGCGCCTCCGGCTCGTCGCCGCCGTTCGCGACCTCACGCTGGATCACGCCGAATCAGCCGACATCTACGATCCGGCCGACCTGCGTGCGCTGCGGGTACTCGCGAACTCCGACGCGAAGGAGTACGAACGCAGGTTGGCAGCCAACGAGTTGGGCATGGGCTTCGTCCGAGCGGCGTCCCTGTCGTCGGCCCTGCGCATGTACCGCATCGAGAGCATCCAACTCGACAGGTCACAGCGTCAGGCGACGGTTACGGCCTACGGGACGGCAGTCTACGAGGGCGCGAGGTTCCGCATCCCGCGGCTCGCCTTCTTCATGAAACGTGCTGACACGGGCTGGGTCTTCGTCGTGGACAAGGTACGCATCGAGGACGGACGCTAGTGACGGATGCACGTCGATTCCACACGACGCGCTGGAGCCTCGTGGCGGCTGCGTCCTCCGGAGAAGGGGCGCAGGCGCGGGCGGCCCTGGAAGAGTTGTGCGCTGCGTACTGGTATCCGCTCTACGCGTTCCAGCGTCGCCGCGGCAGCGGCGCGGATGAGGCGTCGGACTTCGTCCAGGGCTTCTTTGCGGCCTTGCTGGAGAAGGGCTACGTCGGCCAGGCGGACAAGGAGCGCGGCCGCTTCCGCTCCTTCCTGATGACGGCATTGCGCCACTTCGCTTCGAAGGAGTGGGCCAAGGCCAGGGCCCTGAAGCGCGGCGGCGGACAGGTTCACCTCTCGCTCGACTTCGAGGACGGCGAGCGCCGCTACCAGCTGGAGCCCGAGGGCGGGCTGGGTGCGGAGGCGTTGTTCGAGCGCCGCTGGGCCCTCACCCTGCTCGATCGCACCCTTGCGCGACTGGCCGAGGAACATCGCAGCGGTTCGCCGGCGAAGGCCGAGCGCTTCGAGGCGCTCAGGCCATTCCTGGCGGGAGCGGGAGAGGTCCCGTATCGCGACGTGGGACTGCAGCTGGGCATCAGCGAGACCGCCGTGAAGGTCGCGGTGCACCGATTGCGCGCGCGCTACCGAGACCTGCTGCGCGACGAGATTGCGCAGACGGTGTCGGACGAGGCCCAGGTGGACGAAGAGATCCGAAGATTGATGGACGCCTTGCGGGGAGCTTCGTAGGGGCGCCCCAAGGCCGCCCGCTGTGCGGGCGGCCGCGTGCGCGCCCGTCTCGCCGGACGTCAGGACCCGATCGCCCGGCGGACGCGAGTTCCCGATCGCACGACGGGCGCGCACGCGCCCTTCGACTCGGAAGCCTCGCTCAGGGCTTGGAGCGCCCCTACAGGCATCCTGCGCTGCGCACGCGGATCACCAGAACTTCTGGAACTTCTTGGGGCCGATCGTCCACGGGCGCTCGTGGCGCCGGGGTTTGTCGTTCTGCGGGACGAGCCAGTAGAGGAGGTCGTCGGAGAGGTTCTCGAAGCGCGGGGCCTTTTCGGCGGCCTTGAACTCGCGCACGTCCGCCCAATCACCCGTGCCCGCGTCCCAGCGCTTCAGCACGTACGTCTCGCCGACCTTCAGGTAGTTGACCGGCGTCTCCTCGAACGTGTCCGGGCTGATCTTCTTCGGACTCGTCGCCGGCGCCGTCACCGTGCCGCTATCACTCAGGCCGAACAGGAACGTGACCTTGCCGTCGTGTCCGAGGAGCAGCGGACTCGACGCCGGGATCAGCGTCTCCCCGTCGTGGACGCACGGGAGGTAGAGGATGCCGCGGCCCATGCGGGGGAACTGCGCGCTGCCGTCCTTGCGGATCGGGCTCCACGCGATCGCCCGCCAACCGCCTCCATTGAAGACACACAGGTAGGCATGCTTCTCGCCGGCGGCTTTCTTGGGGTCAAGCGTCACGTCGACGCGTGTCGTCTCCATGTACTGGTCGGTCACGTCCCCTGCCGTCGTGCTGGCCATGAAGCGATTGGGTGGCACGCGTCCTTCGGGCAGGTGGAACGGCAGGCTGTCGCGCTGGATGGCGAACGTCTTGCGGTAGATCTTCGCCGCGTGGGACTGCGCCTTGTCCGATCCGCGACCTTCCCTGTCCAGCAGCACGTTCCACGCGTGGTTGTTGTTGCGGTGGGCCCAGTAGGGCGTGTAGTCCGCCGCCGTCGCGAGCGCCAGGCTGCGCGCGGCGAACGTGATCATGTTCGTGATGTCCTCGCAGCGTCCTTGGCCCGTGCGCCCCATCTCCGTGAAGCCCTGGTCGGTGGGGTGCAGGTAGTAGCGCTCGTTGAA
>JAHEIK010000214.1 GCA_024639415.1 Planctomycetota bacterium | reverse complement strand
ACGTTTGTGTAGCGTGCTGTTCGTGCCGCGGGGGCCGGATGTTGTGGGAGTTGGACACTGCGCCACAAGTGGAAGCAAATCTGGTCACCGCATGCCTCTTTCCGCAACAGGCCGGGTTGCCCGATTGCCCCAAAAGACTAGGTTCCTGCCTAAGGAGTTGTTGGGGAGAGGGATTTTCAACTCAAGCAGGGACGGGATCACTTGGCTCTCGACGCAGCAGCCATCCTCGACGAGGCGCTCTCCGCACCCAGCGGATCCCTGCGTCGCGATGTCCTTCTCGCTCACGCGGACGCCTTCAGCCCCGAGTTGGTCGAAGCGTGCTTGGACCGCGCCCGCGACAACCAGCGGCGTGATCCCGGTCTCGCCGAGTCGTCCGCCCAGCTGGGGCTCCTCGTCGCCGAGACGCTCGAGGACGATCTCGCCTGCCGCAACTGCCTGCGCGTCCTGGCCCAGGCCCACACCCTGGGCGGCCGCCATAGCGAGGCCCTCTCCGCTCTGGACCGGGCCCTGTCGCTCTTCGACGTCGAAGAGGATCCGCAGACGGCCGCCGAACTCCGCGCGCTGCGTGTACAGGCCCTGACCTACCTGGAGCAGTACGACGCGGCCGAGGCCGAGGGCCACCGCATACTGGAGGCCTTCCATCGGCTCGAGGACCTGCGCGGCATCCTGCGCACGCGCATGGCGCTGGCCGAGCTGGCCATCCGCCGGGACCGCCCGCGCTCGGCGCTGCGCCACTACCACGCCGTCGAGCGTGCACTGCCCGAGACGGCCGGTCTGCGCCTGCGCGGTGCGATCGCTGCCAACCGCGCCAACGCGCTCCAGGGCTGCAACCGCTACCGCGCCGCGGGCCGCTGGTTCCGGCGCGCGCGCGAGCTGTTCGCCGAAGAGGGCTGCGAGCACACCGTGGCCCAGATGGACTACAACCTCGCGTACTCCAGCATGCTCTGCGGGCAGTTCGAGGACGCGCTGCACGGCTACGCCGTCGTCGAGGCCGAGTTCGCCCGCATCCACGACGATCTGCATCTGGCGCACTGCGACATCGACCGGGCCGAGATCCACCTCCGCCTCAACCTGCCGCACGACGCGGCGGTGTACGGCGACCGCGCCGAGGAGCGCTTCGGGACGCTCGGGCTGCAGAAGGAACGGGCCCAGGCGGCCTACTTCCAGGGTCGCGCGGCGGAGATGGCCGGCGAGCTCGAGCGCGCCGAGGACCACTACGAGCGCGCCGAGCAACAGCTGGCGGCCCTGGACCTGACGGAGCTGCGGCTTGGCTGCATCGTGCAGCGGGCCTACCTCGCGCAGCGTCGCGGCCACCTCTCTGCCGCGCGCAGAGTCGCTCGCGAGGCCGCCGAGCTGCTCGACGACCGCATGAACCCGCTCACGCGTGCGTCCGTCGGCCTGCTGCGCGCGAGCATCGAGCTGGCCATGGGGCGGCCGAGCCGCGCGCTCTACGCGGCCGACGAGGTCGTGATGGAGTGCCGCCGTATCCACACGCCGTGGCTGCACATCGAGGCGCAGCGTCTCATCGGCCGGGCCTGTGCGCAGCGCGGACAGCGCGACCACGCGATCCTGGCCTACCGCTCGGCCATCGAGCAGCTCGAGCGCTACCGCGGTGGCGTGCCGCCGGACGAGTACATGTCGGCGTTCCTCGGAGCGCGCTCCGATCTCTACGGCCAGATCGTGGACCTGCTCGTCGCACGCGAGGACGGCGGCGTGGCCTTCCAGTTCACCGAGCGCGCCAAGGCGCGCGCGCTCGTCGACTTGCTGGCCGGGCGCGAGCGCGGGGCGACGCGCATGGCGCCCGCGCCGTCGCGCATGCGCTACCTGCGCGAGTCGCTCGATGCGATCTACCGCGGGCTCTTCCGCGCCAACGCCGAGGGCATCGTGCCGATCGGTCGCGGCATCCCCGCCGCGCATCGCCGGGCCGCCGAGCTCGAGGACGAGATGGCGCTCGCCCTGCGCGCGCGTCGCCTGGGCGAGGACTCGAGCCGCTCCATCGATGTCGTAGACGCCTACGACCTGGCCACGATCCAGGGCGACCTCGACGAGGACACGGCGCTGGTCGAGTACCTGCTGAGCGAGGGACGCCTCTTCACCTTCGTCGTGACGAAGGACGACCTCCACGCCTACAGCGCCGACGTCTCGGAGGACGAGCTCGAGGTCTGCTTGCAGCGCTTCCACTTCCACCTCGCGAAGTACGAGCGTCCGCAGGTGGTGGGGGAGGAAGTCGCCCTGCGCGCCACGCGCGCGAACCTGGCTCGTCTGCGTGAGATCCTGGTCGACCCGATCGCCGACGTCTTGACGCAGAAGCGCCTCGTCGTGGTGCCGCACGGCCTGCTGCACAAGGTGCCGTTCCACGCGCTGCCGTGGGATGCGGGCTGGATGTCCGAGCGCTTCGAGATCCGCTACGCGCCCAGCGCCTCGGTCTACCACTACTGTGCGCAGCCCCGGCCGCGTGCGACCGGCGAAGCGAGCGTGTTCGGTGTTCCGGACTCACGCGCGCCGCTCATTCGCGACGAGGCCAAGCAGGTCGCACTCAGGCTCGGCACGAAGCGCCTGCACCTCGGCAGCAACGCGACCTTCGACGCGCTCCAGGAAGAGGCCGGCTCGGCCCGCGTCCTGCACGTCGCCACGCACGGGATGTTCCACCGCAAGCACCCGATGCTCTCCGCGCTGCGCCTGGGCGACTCCTGGATCAACCTCTACGACCTGTACGCCCTGGACATCCGGAGCGAGCTGGTCGTGCTCTCGACGTGCGAGAGCGGCACCGCGGCCGTCACGGCCGGCGACGAGATCATCGGCCTCACGCGCGGCCTGATCTACGCCGGCGCGCCCGCGCTGCTCTGCAGCCAGTGGCGCGTCGCTGACGACGCCACCGTCACCTACATGGATGCGTTCTACGAGGGCTTGGGCCGACTGCCCGACGCCGGCGCGGCCTACGCCTACGCGATGCAAGCCACGCGCGAGAAGCATCCCCATCCCTATCACTGGGCGCCCTTCTTCCTGACGGGTTGCCCGGTGCGGCAGGGCACCTCCGGCGTGCCTCACACGCCGCGTGCTGCGGCCGAGTCCTCGCCCATCACCGTGGAAGGTGAAACCTCAGTCGAGAAGAGAAACGCATGACGCTACACGTGACACATAGGCAGGGCCCGCGCTGGGTGCTGGTGCTGTTCCTCCTCCTCACGTTGATGGTGAGCGCCCCGTCCGCCGACGCCGCGAGGGGCGGCAAGAAGAGCTCGGTGCAGCAGTTGGACGACACCAGCGGAACGCTGGTCACGAGCACGGACGATCCGAAGCAGGGTGACCTCGATCCCACGACGGTGCCGATCGTCGATGAGGACCTGCTCTTCTCCGTGACGGTGGCACGCGCCCAGGTCCAGGCGGACGACGCCCACGTCCATGCGACAGGTGCCGGCATGGTCGTTGCCGTGCTCGACGGTGGCTTCAACCTGAACCACCCCGACATCGCGGCCAACGTCCTGCCGTTCGGCTACGACGCCATCGACGGCGATGGCGACGTGACCGACCTGGGAGACGGCTACGACACGGACGGCGACGGCCGCGTCGATGGCGGCCTCGGCCACGGGACGTTCGTGATCGGCATGATCCTCACCGCTGCACCGGACGCGATGATCCTGCCCATCCGTGTTCGTGACGACGAGGGGTATGGATCGGACGAGGAGACGATACGCGGGTTCGAGTACGCCCTGGCCATGGGGGCCGATGTCGTCAACTGGTCGGGAGGCGAGGCGCAGGCGAGGAGCAAGAAGCTCCTCAACGCCATCGTGGACCTCCATGCGGCCGGTGTGCCGGTCTGTATCGCGGCAGGCAACGATGCCTGGGACGGCATCTCCAAGGCGGCCGGCTCCGGCATCGCAATCGGCGTCGGTGCCGTTGATGCGAGCGATTGCCTTGCGCCGTGGTCCAACTACCAGGCCCGCGCCGTCCCGATCATGGTCTGCGCGCCCGGCGTCGACCTCTACGGCCCGATCGGCGCGCCGTACGACTACAGCAACGGGTACTGGAGCGGGACGTCGTTCGCCACGGGATTCGCAAGTGGTGCAGCAGCCCTCGTGCTTGAGGTTCATCCGGACTTTCAGCCGCCGGATGTCTTCGAGCAGCTGGCCGCGACCTGTGATCCGGCCTGGGACCGCCACGGCAGCCTCATGGCTTCCGGCGGCCGCATCAACCTCTACCGGGCGGTGACGGAGTGACGGCTCACGCTCGACTCGATCTGGCGACGCCTGAAGGGACGCTACGCATGACGCGCAGACGCACTCACTTGGCCGTTCTCGTTCTCGCCCTGATCACCCTGATCCTGAATGGCGCGGCCGCGGTCGAGGCCGGCGGCAAGGGCGGGGGCAAAGGCAAGCCCGGCTCCGGCGAGGAGTCCGGCGGTGGGGACGGCGGTGCAGGCGCAACGATGGTTCCGGTCATCGATGAGGACCTCATGTTCATGGTCCAGTGGACGCGCGATCACCTGCAGGCCGACGCTGCCCACCAGCATGCCACCGGCGCCGGCGTCGTCGTCGCCGTGCTCGATGGCGGGTTCAACCTGAACCACCCGGACCTCGTGGGCCACGTCTCACCGCTCGCCTACGACGCGGTCGATGACGACTTCGATCCGGAGGATCTGGGGAACGGCTACGACGACGATGGCGACGGCTTCGTCGACAACGGCTTGGGTCATGGGACGTTCGTGGCCGGCATGGTGCTGCTCGCAGCACCGGATGCGACCATCCTGCCCATCCGCGTGCGCGACGACGAGAGCTGGGGCTACAACCAGCACCTGGAGAAGGGGCTCACATGGGCATGGAACGCCGGGGCGCAGGTCGTGAACATCTCCGGCAGCATGTTCATGAAGTCGGACGCAGCGACGCTGCGGAGGATCCGGGACATGCGTCGCGACGGCGTCGCCGTGATCGTCTCTGCCGGGAACGACGGGTTGTTGGGCCTCGAATCCCTGGCTTCTTCCTCCAACACACTGAGCGTCGGCTCCACGGACGTCCTCGACGTTCTCGCCCCGTTCAGCAACTTCGATGAGCGCGCTGCGCCTCGAATGGTCCTGGCACCCGGCGTCGAACTGTACGGCGCGCTCGGCATCGGGTTCGACGAGAGCAGCGGCTACTGGAGCGGGACGTCCTTCTCCACAGGCCTCGTGAGCGGTGCCGCGGCACTCGTGCTCGAGTCGTCGCCCGGTCTGGAGCCTCTCGACCTCTACGCCCACCTGTTCCTCACATCCGATCCGGCCTTCGACGAGCAGGGCATGCCCCTCCCGGTGAGCGGCCGCATCAACCTCTTCCGGGCGGTGACGGAATGACCACGCCCATGCTTCCCACCCCCCGAACCTTCGAGCTGGAGTCTCGCATGTTTCGCAAGCCCACCTGGCGCATCTGGCTGGTGCTCTTCCTCTTCGCCTTCGCATCGCTGTTCCTCGCCGGCACACCGGTCGCTCAGGCCGAGAGTGAATACGACGACGACATGGAGGACGTGATCGAGGACTTCCTCGAAGAAAACGCCGCGGACAAGCCCTACGACAAGCGTTGGGACAAGTCGGACGCGGAACTAGGCGGAGGCCACGGCGGCGCCGGCGCAACCCAGGTCCCGATCGTCGACGAGGACTTCGACTTCATGGTGACGTGGACGGAGGATCAACTCGAGGCTCCCCGTGCACACGGCCTCGAGACAGGCGACGGCGTCACGGTGGCCGTGCTCGACGGCGGCTTCGACCTGGACCATCCCTGGATCAGAAGGCGCGTGTCGCCGTGGGGCTTCGACGCGATCGAGATCGATGACAACCCGGAGGACTTCGGGAACGGCATCGACGACGATGGCGACGGCTTCGTCGACAACGGCTTGGGTCATGGGACGTTCGTGGCCGGCATGGTGCTGCTCGCAGCACCGGATGCGACCATCCTGCCGATCCGCGTGCGCGACGACGAAGGCTGGGGCTTCAACTTCGAACTCGAGTTGGGGCTCGAGTACGCCTGGGCCGCCGGCGCCGACGTCGTCAACATCTCCGGCGATGCCGCCATCCACGACTTCAAGCACATCCGCGAGATGATCGAGCGCATGCGCGCCGACGGCGTCGTCGTCATCGTCTCCGCAGGCAATGACGGCTGGTCCACTTTGCCCGAACTGGCCATGCTGCCGGGGACCATCGCGGTCGCGTCCTCTGACAAGGACGACCGCCTGACGGATTGGAGCAACTTCGGCGAGGCGCCCATGGGCGTCCTGGTGGCTCCCGGGCTCGGCCTCTACGGGCCGCTCTGGGGTACGGATAGCGGCTACTGGAGCGGGACGTCCTTCTCGGCCGGGCTCGTGAGCGGCGCCGCAGCACTCCTGCTCGACGACCGCCGCTGGTTGGATCCGCACGAGGTGCACATGCGCCTGATGGGCGGAGCCGACGTTGCCTTCGACGGCGACGGCAATCCGCTACCGGGCGCAGGTCGCCTCAACCTCTACGGGGCCCTGAGGCAGTGACCGCGGGCCCGTCCACTTCGCACAACATCCTCCTCGTGAGTAGTAGGGCTGCCTCCGCCTCCCCGTGGGGCGGGC
>JAHEIK010000213.1 GCA_024639415.1 Planctomycetota bacterium | reverse complement strand
GCGCGTGCGCGCAAGCGGCTCGCCGCCGAGCCGCTTGCGCGCACGCGCCTTGAGCCAGGGCGTGAGCAGGGGCGCCAGCGGGATGTAGATCAGGAAGGGGATCCCGGCGGCGATCGTGCGTACGAGCAGCCACGCGACACGTGCGTGATCGCCCAGCGTGGGCTCGCTGCGGGTCGGAGGGACGGCTGCGGCCTCGGCGCCCCCGGGCACGTCCCCCGCCGACGCAGCTCGATCAGGCATGGCTCGCCTTGGCCGTCAGCTTGGCGTGCTGCGAACCGAGCCACCAGAGGTTCACCAGGTTCACGGTGATGTGCGCGAACATCGGCGGGAACACGCTACCGCTCGACTCGCGCAGCAGGCCCAGCAAGAGGCCGGCCCCGAGGGCGAAGAGCGGGTAGGCCCACAGCTGCTTGCGCGGGATGAAGTGCACGACGCCGAAGAGGAACGTGGTGCCGAGCAGGTCCAGGTGGGGCCACAGCGCGCCCCGGAAGAGGAGTTCCTCGCCGACGCCGGAGCACGCGGCGACCGCCAGCGCCTGCTTCCAGGTCAGGGGCCCGAGGATCTCGGCGAGCATGCTCGAAGCGCGCTGCACGGCGGGCAGCGCCCGCAGTCCGACATGCGTGACGGCCACGATGGCCAGCCCCATGCCGATTCCGGCCAGGGCCAGGCCGAACGAGGGCAGCGCCAGGCCCAGGAAGGCCTCGGACTCGGGGCCGTCGTCTCCGCGGGCAATGCGATCGAAGAACGCGTAGCCGAGGGCAAAGAGGGTGACGATGCTGTAGAAGCCGATGGCCAGGCGCACGATGCCCCCCGTTCCCAGGGTGACGTGCTGGCTCTCCGGCGCGGGCGCGGGAGCGGGTGCGGCGGGCTCAGCCGGGGGCGTCGGTTCGTCGGTCACGGCGGCCGAGGGTAGCATCCCGACAGGAGTCCCCCCCATGCCGAGCCCGTCAACGCACCCGACCTCCATCTCCATCCCGGATCTCGCCCGCATGCTGGAGATCGAGCCGCCCGCGGAGGCGGCAGCCACCGAGCTGACCGGCGTGGCCACGATCCGCGCGGCGGGCCCCCAGGACGTCACCTTCCTCGCCAACGACCGCTATGCGAACCGCCTGAAGGATTCGCAGGCCGGTGCGGTCCTGGTCGCCGAGGACTACGACGGCACGGCGCCCATGCCGATGCTGCGCAGTCCGCAGCCGCGCCTCGCGTTCGCGAAGCTGCTGGCCTTCTTCCATCCGGCCAAGCCGCGCAAGACCGGCGTACACGCCACGGCCGTAGTGCCGGAGAGCTGCACGCTCGGCGAGGACGTATACGTGGCCCCGTACGTCGTGCTCGGCGAGAACGTGCGCCTGGGGGACCGCGTCTCGATCCACGCGCACTCCGTGGTCGAGGACGACGTCACGATCGGCGACGACAGCGAACTCCGTAGCCACGTGTCCGTGCGCGACGGCACCGTGATCGGGAAGCGTTCCGTGATCCAGGACGGGGCCATCCTCGGTTCCGACGGCTTCGGCTTCGAGCCGCTGCCGGACGGGTCGCTGCACAAGGTCCCGCAGGTGGGCACCGTGACCATCGGCGACGACGTAGAGATCCAGGCCGGTGCATGCGTGGACCGGGCGGCGCTCGGCGTCACCTCCATCGGCGACGGGACGAAGATCGACAACCTGACGCAGGTGGGGCACAACTGCATCGTCGGCAAGCACGTCATCATGTGCGCCCAGGTCGGTCTATCCGGCTCCACGACCATCGACGACCACGTGATGCTCGGGGGGCAAGTCGGCTTCGCGGGCCACACCGTCGCCGGTGCGGGCGCGAAGGTCGTCGCGCAGTCCGGCATCATGAAGGATCTCGAGCCGAACAAGATCTATGCGGGAACGCCCGCGTACGAGTTCAAGGACATGTTCCGCGCGGCGACGATCCTCCCGCAGCTACCCAACATGATGAGGCGCCTGAAGAAGCTCGAGCGCGCCGCGGCCGAGGCTGCCGAGCAGGACTGAGCGGCGCCTCGCGCCTCCCCGGCCTGGCCGCCGGACAGGTCAACTTCCTGAGGCGCTGCACGCGGCTCCCTCACCGTCACCGTAACCAACTCAGCGATCGATCGCTGCCGGTGTAGGGGCGGGTTACATACCCGCCCTCGTACCTCCTGGTGCGGATGGGCGGCAATGTATGCCGCCCCTACCGGGCACGCACCTTGATCGGTTGCGGTTACGCACGGCGGACGATCACCGGCGGCGTCCGGCCGCGCCTACAACCCGTCGATCCACTCGCCGTGCCGTGCACCTCGGACGTGCCGGTGTAGGGGCGGGTTACATACCCGCCCTCGTACCTCCTGGTGCGGATGGGCGGCAATGTATGCCGCCCCTACCGGGCACGCACCTTGAGCGGTTACGGTTACGCACGGCGGACGATCACCGGCGGCGTCCGGCCGCGCCTACAACCCATCGATCCACTGGCCGATCAGGTCGACCGCCGTGCCGTGCACCTCGGACGTGCCGAGCCGCGGCATACGCGTCCCGTCCTGCCGCCGCATGCGCTCCCAGAGCACACTGCGCTCCTTGGCGCCGCCGACGATGATCTGCGGAGCCGAGAGCCCCAGTCCGCCCTGCGCAGGCGCCACGCCAATCGCACCCAGCGCGGCGTTCGGCACGCTCCAGCGCAGGTCGAGATTGCCCGGAGCCGTGCCGCCTTGCAGATGGCAGCCCGCACAATTGCTGGCGAGGTAGGCGCGCGAGCGTTCCTGCAGCGTCGCCGTCAGGTCGTCGGGATCCGCCCACGCCTCGTGCGCCGTCGCCGCCCCGATGTCGCTCGTGAAGAGGCCGATGTGGTTCCACGTACGCAGCTGGTTGTCGGTTGCGGCGAGGAAGTCGCGGTCGCGGTTGAGCTGCCCCGTGCGCACACTCAGCACCCAGCCGGCAGGCTCCGTGTGGCACTGCAGGCAGTCGGTGCGACTCGGGTACGTCCACGTCTGCTCACGCTCGCCACCTGGCGCCGCGGCATCCTGGATCTGGAACGTCTCGTCGAGCGCATCGGTGAGCAGCAGGGCGTCGGTCTGCTGGTCGTTCCAGCGCCACGTGTAGCCGGCCCAGCCCTGCGTCTCGTGGATCAGGGCGCGCGTCTCGAGGCGCCGGCGCGAAGAGGGATCCCCCACCGTCAGCTCGAGCTCGAAGTGCTTCACGAGGACGGTGCCGACCGGGAAGCTCCAAGGCGAGCCGGACGAGAACGTGATGCGCTCGCCGTTCGGCACGGCGATCCAGCGCCGCTTGAAGGCGCCATCGGACCACAGCGGCGCGTTCACCTCGTACTCGATGAGACCCGCTACGGGCGTGAGCGTCGCGAGGTCGCTGAACAGGCCGGTGTCGCTGAGCAGAGCGGGGAAGGGCGGCGCCGTCGTGCCCGACGGCTCCACGAAGCGGTGGATGGTGCCGCTCAGCGAGACTGCGTAGAGCTCTCCGCGCTCGTCCTCGCCGAAGCTGCAGAGCTGCGACAACTGCTGGATCTGCTCGTTGGCAACCAACGCGCCCTCGTCGTGGGTCAGGCCCCAGATGCGGCCGGAGCCGTAGTCGCCGTACACGTAGACACCGCGCAGGCTGGGCACGTCCTGGCCGCGGTAGACGTAGCCGCCGACGACCGTGGTTCCCAGCGAGCGCGGGTAGTCGACGATCGGCTCGCGCAGACCGGCGGGCACGCCGCCCGGCGGCACGTTGTAGTCCGTGGCGCCTTCGCGAATGCGCCAGCCGAGGTTCTCGCCCCGGCGCACGAGGCTGATCTCTTCCCGTGCCCCCTGGCCGACGTCGCCCAGGAGCAGGTCGCCCGTGTTCGCGTCGAACGAGAAGCGCCACGGGTTGCGCAGGCCGTACGCCCAGATCTCGTCCAGCACCGCGGCGTTGCCGACGTACGGGTTGTCGGCCGGCACGCTGTAGGGCTGCTGGACCGTGGCACCCTCGACGTCGATGCGCAGCATGCTGCCGAGCAGCGTCTGCGTGTCCTGGCCGTTGCCGATCGTCCCGTGCGGATCCCCGCCCGAGCCCCCGTCGCCGAAGCCGACGTAGAGCATGCCGTCCGGGCCGAACTCGAGCATGCCTGCGTTGTGGTTCGACTCCGGCTGCGCCACGCTCAGGATCTGCAGGAAGGTACCGGCGGACGCGCTCGGCGGCCCCTGCTGGGGGAAGGTCGCCGTGTAGCGGGCGATGATCGAGCGGCGCGGACTCGACACGGAGTAGTGCACGTAGAAGTAGCCGTTGTTCGCGTAGTCCGGATCGAAGCACAGCCCCAGCAGGCCCTCTTCGTTCGACGCCCGGCTGACCGGTCCCTGGGCCCCGGCGCTCAGATCGAGGAAGACGTCCGCGCTCTCGACATCGTCGTCGTTGGGGAACACGTAGATGGTCCCGCCCTGCTCCACGACGTAGAGCCAGTCCGTGCCGTCTCCGGCGTCGGAGAGGTACACGGGCCTGGAGAACGACAGGTTGGAGAACGCCCGCTCCCGGTCGACGGCCTGGACGGCCGCATTGTCGATCGGGAACGCCAGCGTGGCGAGGGTCGGGCGCGTGTCGATGCCGAAGGGAATCGGATCCGGATCAGGGTCCTGGATGATCGGCGCGCCGCCGCCCCCACCGCACGCCACGATGAGCAGCCCTGCCAGACTGACGAGCACAGGTGCCAGCAGGGCGAGCGTGGAACTGGGGCCGTGATTCGAGCGCATGCTGTTCTCTCGTTCGTCTCGTCCCGGCCCGCGGCAAGGATAGCCGCGGCCGCAGCGGTGCGGGACGGGTTCGGCGCGGGCCTTAACAGGCCGGCTCAGAGCGGCTTGCGGCCCGTGATGAAGGCGGCGCAGCCCTTGTGGACGTGGGTGACCTCCAGGTCCACGAAGCCCTGGGCTTCGAGCAAGGGCGGCAGGTCCTCGGTCCACGGACTCTCGCGCACGAAGTCGTACAGCCCCTCGAAACACTGGACCCAGTACGGCCGCTCGCGCTCCATCTTGTCGAGCCAGCGCACGTAGCGCTCGTGCAGCACCTTCTCGACCTTGGGGTCGGTCGGGTGCGCGAAGTCGTGCAGCAGCAGCCGGCCACCGGGCGCACACCAGCGGCCCAGGCGTTCGGCGAGCACGGGCCGGTCGGCGTACTTGGGCAGGTAGCAGGTGATGATGTGGTCGTAGGCGGCCTCCGGCAACTCGACGTCCTCGACGGCGCTGCGGTGCCACGTGGTGCGGTCCACAAGGCCGCGGCGCTTGGAGCGCTCGACCGCGACGGCCTGGTAGTCCTCCTGCAGGTCCACACCCGTGAGGTGCGCCTCCGGGAAGCGGTCGAGCACGAGGAAGGACAGGATGCCTGTGCCGCTGGCGAGGTCGAGGACCTGCTGCGGGTCCTGCATGCGCTCCAAGATCCAGCGCTTCCAGTGGGCGTCGAGCCCGCCGGTCGACTCCGCGACGATCAGGTCGTAGTCGTCCGCCGTCCCGCCGAGGAAGCGTAGGACGGTCTCTTGTCCATCGGTCTTCGCCTTCGCCATCGCTGCGCCTCCGTGTCTGGGCCGTCGTGTCAAGCGCCCGCGACCGGCTCGGCCTGCAGGGCCTCGACGGCAAGCGCGAGGAAGGCATCCAACTCGAAGCCCGCGCCGACGCAGCGCTCGATCAAGTCGCGCTCGACGTTGGCGGCGAACTTGGGGTTCTTGAAGCGCTTGCGGACGCTCTTGACCTTCAGGTCCTTGACATCCTTGGACGGCAGCACCTGGCAGGCGGCGTGCACGAGACCCACGACGGCCTCCGCCGCCGACACGGCATGGTCCATCACCGACACGCAGCGGATGCCGGTGGCGTGCAGGCCCTTGTCATTGTGCGCTGCGATGGCGTGGATGCCCGCGGGGTGCACCCCCTCGCCCAGCAGGATGCCGGCCGTCACGAGGCAGTGGCGCTCGGGCTCCTTGACCTCGTCGAAGTCGAGGTTGTGCAGCAGGCCCAAGAGGCGCCAGGCCTCCTCGTTCGCGCCCAGCGTGCGGGCCATCGCCCCCATCACCACGCTCGCCTGCTGCATCTGGCGCCGGAGGCTCTCGGTCTTGACGTGCTCGTCAAACAGCGCGTGCGCGCGCTCGGGCGTGATGCCCAGGTCGTCGACGTCGTCCGCAGGGGAGCCGAGCAGGGCGCGGTCCTCCTCCGACATGGTCTCTCCCGCCGCCGTCGTGGCCGAAGGTGCGCTCTGCGGCAGCGCCGCGGGCGCGTCGGCCTTGTCGAGCGGCTTGAGCAGCGGGAAGAGGGTCACCTCGCGCAGGTTGTCCTGGCCGGTGAGCAGCGCGACGAAGCGCTCGACGCCCATGCCCCAGCCGGACATCGGCGGCATGCCGTGCTCCATGCACTTGAGGTAGTCCTCGTCGAGCGGCAGGGTCTCTTCGTCGCCGCCCTCCCGGGCTGCGACCTGCTGCTCGAAGCGCGCGCGCTGATCGAGAGGGTCGACGAGCTCGGAGTAGGCATTGATCAGCTCCCAGCCGTTGGCGACGAGCTGGTAGCGGTCGACGCGGGTGTCGTCGTGATCGCTCATGCGCGCCAGCGGCGACAGGTCGATCGGGTGATCCGTCA
>JAHEIK010000212.1 GCA_024639415.1 Planctomycetota bacterium | reverse complement strand
TATCCGCACGAGTTCTCCGGCGGCCAGCGCCAGCGCATCGGGCTGGCCCGCGCCCTGGCACTGGACCCCGAGGTGATCCTGCTCGACGAGCCGGTATCTGCACTGGACGTCTCGGTGCAGGCGCAGGTCATGAACCTGCTCGAAGACCTCAAGAAGCGCCTGGGCCTCACCTACCTGTTCATCGCGCACAATCTCGCGGTCGTCCGCCACATGTCCGACCGCGTTGCGGTCATGTACCTGGGACGCATCGTGGAACTTGCGACCCGCGACGAGATCTACGCCAAGCCGATGCATCCCTATACCGAGGCGCTGCTCTCGGCCGTGCCGGTGCCGGATCCCGTCGTAGAGGACACACGCCAGCGCATCCGCCTCGAGGGAGAGATCCCGAGTCCCACGGAGGAGATCGTGGGGTGTCCATTCCGCGCCCGCTGCCCGAAGGCGTTCGACCGTTGCGCGACCGAGGCGCCCAGGCTTCAGGAGCACACCGAGGGACACTTCGGTGCGTGCCACCTACCCGAGGAGTGATTCGGATGAGTGACCGTCGCATCATCAGCACGGACGCCGCGCCTGCGGCCATCGGCCCGTACAACCAGGCCACCGTGCATGGGGGCGTCGTCTACACAGCGGGGCAGATCCCGCTCGATCCCGCCACGATGGAGATCGTGGGGAACGGGGACGCCGCGGCCGAGGCCGAGCAGGTCCTGAAGAACCTGGGTGCCGTCCTCGAGGCGGCCGGCTCAGGCTTCGAGCACGCGCTGCGCTGCGACGTGTTCCTCGCAGACATGGCCGACTACGCCGCGGTGAACGAGGTCTACGCGCGCGCCTTTGGTGAGGAGAACGCCCCCGCGCGCTTTGCCATCGCCGCTTCCGGCCTACCGCTGGGCGTCAAGGTCGAGATCGCCTGCATCGCAGCCGTTGCGTAGGCCGTTCGGTTGGGCGGCAATGTATGCCGCCCCTACACGCAGGGAGTGCCGAGGCGGGCGTCCGGGCGGGTTGAGCTGGCGGGAAGCCATGCCGCGTCCGTACAGGCCTGGGCTGTAGGGGCGGGTTGAGCGGGCCCGCTTGCGGGTCCCGCGGATACCCGCCCAATCGAGCGGCCGTGGAGCATCCGCAGGTACGATCACGCCTGTGAACGCCTCCGCGCCCCTCCTCGACATCGTCTTCTTCGATCTGGACGACACGCTCTACAGCACGACGTCCTTCGCGCAGACCGCCCGCAGCAACGCCGTGAACGCGATGATCGACGCCGGCCTGCAGATCAGCTACGACGCCGGGATCGCAGAGCTCTCGGAGGTGGTGGCGGAGTTCTCCATCAACTACCACAGCCACTTCGGGCAGCTGCTGGCGCGCCTCGGTCCCGACGCCGTGGGGGAGCGCAATCCCGCCGTGCTCATCGCGGCAGGCGTGGTGGCGTATCACCGAAGCAAGGAAGCCGGGCTGGTGATCCTGGACGATGCGCGCGAGGTCCTGAAGCATCTGTCCGCGTCGGGCGTGCGGCTCGGAGTCATCAGCGCAGGCCTGCAGGTGAAGCAGGCCGAGAAGCTGATCCGCCTGGGTGGGCTCGACTACTTCGATCCGACGGCCATCTTCTTCTCGGATCAGGTCGGGGTCAGCAAGCCCAATCCGAAGATCTACGCCAAGGCGTGCGCTCACGTGGGGGTGGAGCCCGACCGCGCGATGTACGTCGGGGATCGCCCCCTGCACGACGTCGCACCCGCACGGAGCGTCGGGATGCGGACCGTGCACTACACCGGCGCGGGCGGGAAGTACGGCAGCGAAGTGGGCACGGCGGAGCCGCACCACACGCTCTCGGACCTGCGTGCCCTCATCGGCATCCTGCGGGACGAGTACGGCTTGGCGGTGTAGGTACGCGCCTCGCCACACACCCACGCTGGAGTCCAAGGCGCGGTAGAATAGCGCTCGCCGACCCCGCCCCGGCGCAGAAGTGACTACCCCATGCGCGGTACCCAACTGGGTCCCTACGAGATCCTCAGTGAGCTCGGAACCGGTGGCATGGGGACGGTCTACCTCGCGCTCGCCCTCGACGGCGCCGCGGGTGTCCTGCCCGGCACGCAGGTGGCGCTCAAGGTCGTCCATCCGCACCTCGTGAGCCGACCGGAGTACGTCGAGCGCTTCCGCCGCGAGGCGCGCGTCGGGCGCCGCGTGCGGCACGAGAACGTCGTGTCCACCTACGACGTGGGGACGGCTGAGCTGGGCGGCAAGCCGACGCTCTACCTCGTCATGGAGCGCGTCGCCGGTCGCACGCTGCGCAGTCTCCTCGAAGACCTCGGCCGCGTGCCGGAGGGCTTGCTGCGCGAGATCGCCCACCAGGTCGCCGCCGGGCTGGCGGCCATCCACGCCCAGGGCATCGTGCATCGCGATCTCAAGCCGGAGAACGTGCTGGTCACCGAGAGTCACGAGGTCCGCATCATGGATCTTGGCATCGCCCATGTGCTCGATGAGACGCGGGCCCTGACGGACACCGGCGAGTTCGCCGGATCCCTGCTCTATGCCGCGCCGGAGCAGTTCGGCGCCGAGAGCGTCGGGACGCCGGCCGATCTCTACGCTCTCGGGGTGCTGCTCTACGAGCTTGCTGCGGGGCAGCATCCATTCCAGCACGACGACGCCGGCGCGATCATCCGCGGGCACCTCGATGTCCAGCCGCCGCGACTCTCCGACGTCGTCAGCGATACTTCGCCCTTCCTCTCTGAGATCGTCGCGACGCTGCTGGCCAAGGACGCTTCGGACCGTCCGCCCTCCGCCGCCTTCGTGCGCGATCTCTTCGTCCAGGGCGAAGGGGCGGCGTGGTGGCGCGAGCGCCGCACCCAGCGCGCGGACCTCGCGGCCACGCGACCGCGCGTGCCGGTCGAGCGTGAGACAGCGCTGCACGGTCGCGAGGAGGACCTGGCGGACCTGCGCGCCTGCTGGGACGAGGCGCGGGCCGGTCGTGGCGTGACGGTGATCGTCGAGGGCGAGGCCGGCATCGGCAAGACACGCCTCGTCGACGCCTTCCTCGAGACGGTGGCCGGCCACGACGCCCACATCCTCTACGGCTCGTATCACCCGGGCGGCGGAACGGGCGGCCTCTCGGGCTCGATCGTGGAGCACTTCGGCGCTGCCGATCTGACCCAGGCCCTGACGCCCTACCTGACCCAGGCCCCGGCCCTGGCGCCGGCCTTCGCGGCGATTCTGCAGCACACGTCGCCGCCCTCAGGCGCTCCGCCCGTCCGCGGCGATGCGCTGCAGGCCCTCAGCGTGTACCTGATGCGCGGCCTGGCCGCGGAGAAGCCGCTGCTGTGGGTCGTGGACGATCTGCAGTTCGCCGGGCCGGACAGCCGCATGGTCGCCCTGGGCCTGGCGCGCGCCGTGGAGGGCCATCCGGTCATGCTGCTCATCACGACGCGGCCGGGCCTGCCCGAGACGGAGCTTGCGCACTACGAGCGCCTGCCGACCGTGCGGCGGCGCGTGCTGCGGCGCCTCTCGCCGCGCGAGGTCATCGAGCTGCTGCGCGATGCGCTGCACAGCAACGCCGTCGCCGACCGCCTGGGCGGCACCGTGGCCTACAAGTCCGACGGCGTCCCCCTCTTCGTGCTCGAGATGGTGCGGGGGCTGAAGGCCGGCCATCTGCTGGAAGAGCGACCGGACGGCAGCTTCGTGACGACGCAGGTCATCGAGAACATCGAGGTGCCGTCGGCCGTGCGCGGCTTGGTCGAGGCCCGCCTGAGCACGCTGACGCCCGAGGAGCGGGCGATCCTGGATGTGAGCGCCGTCCAGGGCTTCGAGTTCGACGCCGGTCTCGTGGCGCGCGTTCTCGAGATGAAGCGTATTCCCGTGCTCCAGACGCTTGCCGAGATCGAGCGTCGCTCGGGGATCGTGCGCGCGTCGGGGCGCAGCATGCGCTTCGACCACCACCAGATCCAGGAGGTGCTCTACGGCTCGCTGCCCGATGCCCTGCGCGTCGAGTACCACGCGGCGCTCGCCGAGGCGTTTGCGGAGCTGACGCTCGAGGGGGTGCGCTCACCGGCCGAGCTGCCCGGTGAGGACGCCGTGTTTCTCGCGACCCACCACCTGCGCGGCTCACGCCCGCTGGAGGGGCTGCCGTTCCTGCAGCGTGCCCTCGACCATCTCGAGTCCAGCTACCGCAACGAGGCGCTCGTCGAACTCGTGGCGAGTGCCGTGGCAGAGCCGGGGCTGCTGCCGCCCGAGACGCGGGTGGAGCTGCTGCTGCGGCGCGCGGAGCGTCTCGGCTACCTCGGGCGTGGGGACGCGGAGCGAGAGGCGCTCGACGAGGCGGAGGGCCTCGCGCAGGGCGATGCGGCTCGCCACCTCCTCGCCGTCGTGAAGACGCGGCTCGGCTGGTGCCACGTGCGGCAGGCGAGCTACGACGAGGCGGAACTCGTCCTTGCCGAGGCGTGCTTCCTTGCGCGCGAGGCCGGCGATGCCGCCGTCGAGTCCCAGGCCACGGAGACGCTCGGCGTGTCGACCTACCTTCGGGCCCGCTACGCAGACGCCCAGAGACACTTCGAGAAGGCCCGTGATCTTGCCAGGCAAGCGGGCGACATGCGGGCCGAGGCCAAGGCGGTCGGCGGTATGGGGATCGTCTTGCGGGCTCAGGGACGCGACGAGGAGGCTCGCGCCTGTCAGGAGCAGCACTTCACGATGGCCGAGCGGGCCGGGGACCGGCGCGGGGTGATGAACGCGCTCGGCAACCTCGCCAACCTGCTCCAGTACCGCCGTGCGTATGCCGCCGCGCAGGCGAAGTACGAAGAGGCGCTGGCCGTCGCGGGTGAGATCGGCGATCGCGCGGGCCAAGCCGCCTTGCAGGGCAGCCTGGGGGGGCTGCTCTGGATCCAAGGACGCCTGGGAGAGGCGCACGCGAAGTTCGAGAGCACATTGCTCCTCGATCGCGAGATCGGCAATCGTGACGGTGAGGCGCGCATGCTGCTGAACCTCGCCGGTATCTGGACGGTGCTCGGCGTCGCCGACGAGGCCCGCCGCGGGTACGACGAAGCGCTTGCGCTCTGCCGTCAGATCGGAGCGCGCCTGCTGGAAGGGCACGCGCTCCTGGGCATGTCGGGGATCCAGCGTGAGCTCGCGCGCTACGGCGAGGCCGAGGACCTCTGCAAGCAGGCGATCGAAGTCTTCCGGTCGATCGGGCAGCGGTCCGGCCGAGCCAAGGCCGTGGAAGCCCTCGGCAGCGTGCTCGAGGAGGCCGGGCGCATCGACGAGGCCCGCGAGCGTCTGCTCGAGTCGATTGCGATGGCCGAGGGTCACAGTGGGGCGGCTGAGATCGCGGCGCGTCGCTGCCGGCTCGCCGCACTTCCGGGCGGTGATCCCGAGGAGGCGCTAGCCGCGTACGAGGCTGCTCGGGAGACAGCAAGCGTATTCCAGCGCCTCGCGATGCTGCATCTGCTCTGGCGCGCGACTCGAGACAGAGCACACCTGGATGCCGCCTGGGACCTGCTCCAGCATCTGCGCGAGCAGGCGCCGGAGGCGTGGCGCGACTCGATGCTCGAGTGCGTCCACCTGCACCGGGACGTGCGGGCGGATTACGAGCGGGAGCATGGGTCGTAGACCGTCTCGCGTGTCGTTCTGCCCTTTGGCGTAGTTGCGGGTCGGGCAACCACTCGCCCTTCGACTCGGCAAGGCCTCGCTCAGGGCTCGGGATGCCCCTACACGGATCCTGCTTGAGCGGCGGGGGGCTCCGTAGGGGCGACCTGAGCGAGACACCGTAGGTGTCGAAGCGCAATGGTCGCCCGACCCGTGCGTCGTCAGGGGCCCGAACGCATGCAGCCATCCGGTGCCGATGCCGACTGCGCCGGGAACGGGCCACGGGAACGTTCACGTGCACGGGGTGGGGCGCCGGGAACGGGGGCGAGTCCTTCTGCGAAGGACTCGCCAAAACGAAACGAGCCCGGCGACTCGCATCGCCGGGCTCGAAGAGCGTTCTCAGAGAGCGTTAGCGCCTAAGCGCTAGCGCTTAGCGACCCATGAGCGTCGCTTTAGCGACCCATCAAGTCGTCGGCCTGGGCGGAGAGATCGGTGATCTCGGCGCGGACCAGGATCATGAGGTGGTTGACCTCATCCGAACGACCCTTGCGGCTGAAGAGGAACGACAGCAGCGGGATCTTCGCGAGCCACGGGGTCTCACTCGAGCGATCGATGGTCGTGATGTTCTTCAGGCCGCCGATCAGGATCGAGCCCTGGTCGGGGATACGCACGGTCGTGCGAGCCTGCTGCAGGCGCAGCTCGGGCAGCTGGATGATGACCGGCGCGAACGCGGCGGCGAGCGACGTGGCGAACGTCGGGATCGGCTCGAGCAGATCGGCTACGGTCGGCTGGAGCTCCAGCGTGATGTAGCGGCGGTCGTTGCTCACCGTCGGCCGGACGTCCAGGCTCAGACCGTCCTGGATGATGCCCACGATCGGGTCCGCGATGAACGAGGTCTGGGCGACCTCGACGTCGAAGTCCTGGATGTAGCTGAGCTGGTTCACGACCGTCAGGTTCGCGCGCTGCGTGTTGTAGACCGTGATGACCGGGGCGGTCAGGGTGCGAGCCGAGAGGCTCTTCTCCGTCGCGCGGACGATCATCGAGAGCTGCAGGTCGTCGAGGTAGGCCAACGTGAACGTCGAGCCACCCACGGACGAGAGCACGCTGCCGAGCGGGTTGTTGAAGATGTTCTCCGTGCGACCACGGAAGT
>JAHEIK010000211.1 GCA_024639415.1 Planctomycetota bacterium | reverse complement strand
CTGTTGCTCGCCTTCGTCGCGCTGCCGCTGGCGTGGCCCGGCCGTTGGATTCCAAACTACGGCAACGTGCGCGCGTCGCTGCGACTCACCCTGAAGGTGTCGCTGTGGTTCTTGGGGCTCTGGTGTGCGCTGCTGGTCGTCGGCGTCATCTTGATCCGGGTGAACGGCTGGCGCTTCGACGTCGTGCTGCTCAACGTGCCCGGCCATGAGGCGATCCGCTCCTACGCATGGGTGGCCGTCGTCCTCGCGCCGCTCTTCGAGGAGTTGATGTACCGCGGCGTGCTGTATCCGCCGCTGCGCGTAGCGCTGGGACGCTGGCCGGCAATCCTCCTCAACGCCATGCTGTTCTGGATGGCGCACTGGGTCTACGCCGACGCCGTGACGCTGCCCAACCACCTGCTCGCCGGCATCCTCTTCGCCTGGGCCTACGACCGGACGGGGTCCCTCCTCGCGCCCACGCTGCTGCATGCCCTGGGCAATCTCTGGCTGGGCCTCTGCGACCTGGCCTGGCTGACCTGGCCGGACGCGTTCCAGCGTCTGCTTGGCTGGCAGTAGGAGGGCTGGGGATGCGCGCTGCGAAGCTCCTGCTCGTCCTGCTGGCTCCCCTGGTTGCCGCATGCGCGTCGCAGCCGTCGCGCGAAGGCCAAGCCGCTGCCGACCCGTCGACCCTGTCCGGCGTGCGTGAGCATTACCGCACGAACGTGCCGGCCGTCGTCCGCGTGCCGCTGCGCAACGCCGTCGACAACATCGCGTACACGGACGTGTTCGCGAACAACCTCCTGCAAGGCAAGCTGGGCCGCGCGCACAGCGACCTCCAGCGCCTCGTCGTCAACACCCTGGCGCTCGGGGGGGTGCTCGACGTGGCGAGCCACCTGGGCATCCCGCGCTACGAAGAGGACTTCGGGCAGACGCTGGGCGTCTGGGGGCTCGGCCCGGGCATCTACGCGGATGTCCCGCTCATCGGTCCCATGACGCTGCGCGACAGCATGCGCTACCCGTTCGCCTACGCCACCAGCCCCTTCACGGTCCTGAACTGGGTGGGGGAGCTCCCCCTGCTGGTCGCCTGGGGCGGTCGCAGTGCCGTGTTCGCCGTCCGCGAGCTGGAGAAGCAGGATGCGCTGGGCCTCGCGCCGGATGCTTCAGCGGCGCAGCGCAAGGCGGCCTACCTCGCCTACCGCGAGCGACTCGTGCGCGACGAGCCGCAGCGGGTCTATCCGCCGTGGACCACGCCGCCGCCGGCGCACCTGCGGCATCTGCCGCCGCCGCAGGTCATCCGGCGTGCCACGCGCTAGCGGCGCCGCAGCACGAGCACGCCGACCACGGCGCAGGCCAGCGACACGCCGGCCAGGAGCACGAGCCAGAGCGGTAGGTCGTCCGGCGGCTCGGTCGGCGACGGGCTCGACGTCTGCGCCGGCTCGTCGCCCGTCTCGATGCGGGCCCCCGGTCGACGCGTGGAGCCCTCGCGCGACTTGCGCTCGGCTCTTGCCCGCTTGGCAGCACGCAGCCTAAGGCGGGCCTCATCGCGCAGCGGGCGTTCGGCGGCCCACCTGCGTGCCTTGGCCAGGGCCACGACGTACGCGTCCTTCTCGGCAATCGGTTCGTCGGCGATGCGCTCGACCATCTCGAGGATGCGCTCCGCCTCGTCGAACGCCTCGAGCTCCATCGCCGCGCAGTAGCCCATGAGCAGTCCGCGCCACACCGCGGCATCCCTGCGCGCCTCCTCGACGAGGCCGACGTCGCGCAGCGCGAGGAGGTAGATCTCCAGCGCAAGCTCGAAGCGCTTGGCGGCGTAGGCCCTGGAGGCGAGCGAGAGGTAGTGGGTCGAGCCACCCGGGCCTCCCCCGAGCCGACGCAGGTACGCGCGCACATCGCTCTCGAACGGCGCCCCCGGCCAGTGTCCGGTCATGGCGGGATGGGCCTGCGCGCTCAGCATGCCGTGCTTGGCGTACAGCCTCCAGAGGCGCAGCGTTGCTCCGCGGCCCTCCTCGTCCGTGAGATCGATCGCTCCATCTACGGCGCGTAGGGCGTCCTCGCGCGCACCGGCCCGGTAGTAGTCACGCGCCGCCTGCTCCAGCAAGAGCAGGCGGCGCGTGCGCGGGATGGCCGCGGCCTCTTGCGTGGCGAGGCGCTCGCGCACTGCGCCCGCAGCACGGAAGCGCCCCTCCGACGTGTGGTGCCTTGCGACGTGCAACGGAAGCTGCAGGCGTCGCTCCTCGTCCCAGGCGGTCCAGCGCTCGAGTTCCGCTTGTCCGAGGTCGCGCGGGGGCCGGAGCTGGAGGTAGTCCTCCAGACTCGTCAGCACGCTCGTCGCCACCGGTGCGTTGCCCCGGTCCAGCTCGTGGGCGAGCCGCCGCACGAGCAGGACGGCACGCGTGATGTCCCCCGCGGGATAGGCCTCCGCGGCTGCCTCGTACAGTGCGGACGCGCGGGCCACGTCACGCAGGTGGTTGCGCCGCACCTCGGCCGCAGCAAAGAGCAGGTCGCCGCCGCGGCGCGTTCCGCGCTCACGGTGCCCCTGCTCGGCAGCCGCGTCGCACCACGTGGCCACGCCGGCTGCGTCCTTCAAGCTGTAGGGCAGGTAGGGCGGGATGGCACGGTACGGCGTGGTGCCCTTGGGCAGGGGCGCGTCCTCCGCGCCTGCGTGCGCGGCCCAGGCGAGGAGCAACAGGGCGGCGAGGGTGCCCCGGCGCAGGCCGCCGGGGCACCGCAGGCGCGGCGGCCGCATCACGGTGCCCTCTTCAGGGGATCCGCCAGGGGATCCGCCAGGGGATCCGTCAACGGGTCCGCCGCGGAGCCTGTGGGAGCCTCGCCTAGATCTGCGCTGGACGGTGGTGCCGTCGCCGTCGGCGCGCTCGCCTCCGGCTCGCGAGGACTCTCCGGCTCTGTTGAGTCACCCGAGGACGTCGCCGGCTCCGGCGCGGTGCCAGCTTCCTCTTCGGGAACCTCTTCGGGGGTGTCTCCGGGCGTCTCGTCGAGCGGCGCGTCGTCTGCGGGCTCCGCGTCCGGCAGGGCGCCCCCCGGCGGCACCCAGGGCGGAAACATGCCGAGGCGCTTGGGCGTGATGTGCACGCACTCGGGTCCATCGCAGCCCCGGCGTGTCAGTTCGAAGTGACCTGCGAGCGGCGCCTTGCGCGTCAGCACCAGCGAGCCGCTGCCGCAGTCCATGTAGACATCGCCGCTGGCGTGTACCTGCGTCGAGCCCGTGACCGTGTTCTTCGTCCACCACGCCCAGCGCTGCTTGAACGCGTAGTGGCCGACGGCCTTGACCTTGGCGACCACGAAGTACGCATCCCACTGGATGCGGTGGCAGAACGTCGGGGTGATGGTCTTGGAGACGCGCGTGACTTCGGTCACCGTGCTACCCGTCGTCCTGCCCATCTGGATCTCGCGCTTGAGGGTCGCGCCGACGGGGCCCAACTCGGAGCCCAGCGTGACGGTGAAGGACCACTCCGTGCTGTCCGAGGACGCGGCTTCCACCGTGATCGTGTCGGACGACTTCGAGTGGGGGCAATTCCAGACCTCCCCGGAGGCTCGCAGGGCCAGCCACGTGTCCTCGATCGTGATGACCGGAATGCCCTGGATGTGCGCCTCGCATTCGCCCTTGTCGAGGATGTAGTAGTCCTGCTTGCTGCGCCCGAGGAAGTCCTTCCGGCTCGCGAGCCCGAAGCCCGGTGCTCCCTGGAGATCACTGAGCGACGGGGACGGGCAGCCCGCGCACCCGTCGGCGAGCGCAGCGGGTGGGGCTGCGAGCCAGGTGCAGGCCAGCAGCAGGGGGGTGAGAAGGCGCAGGACGAGGCGTCCGCAGCCATGGACCTCCGTCGGGCGCGGAGCGCTAGGGGGTTGGGGCATGGGCGTTCCTTTCGGTTCTTGAGGGCGCGGTCGCCCCCTGCCATCGCGCGAGGAGGCTCGTTGGTCACACCGCCGCCCCTTGGTCCCCCCACGCCCCACGCGTAGATTGATCGCTTCGAGTCGAGCGGGCGGAGGCGACGGTGCGCGGTGAGGGCCTGTCCAGCGCCGGCGAACAGGGCGACTCCGCGCTCCATGAACTGAGCGAGCGTCTGCGTGGCCTGACAGCCGACAGCGACAGCGAGCCGCCTGAGCGGGCGCGCCGCCTGGCGACATATGAGCAGGACCTCCTCACCTTCGCGGCACGCTGTGCCGACGAAGATCCCACGTTCGGCAGCGATGGTGGACTGCCGGCCCTGGTCCTCGCGGCGGACTGGCGCGATCAGGTCGTCGAGCAGGGCCTCGCCGAGGAGATCGATCTCGCCGACGAGCTCGTCGAACACCTCGTCGCCGACGACGCGGACGACTGGCGTGCGAGTGCCGACCTGGCCGCGTCTTCGGGACAGGCCGCCGCCTGCTTCGAGGCACTGCTCGACGCCTCCCTGCTCGACCGGGAGGCCCTCGCCCGGCGGCGCGACGCCGACCTGGCGCCGCCGCTGCGTGATCGCCGCGAAGACATGCGCGCGGCCTACCTCGAGGCCATTGCCAAGGAGGCGCCCAGCGTCGCCCGGCAGCGCGCGTGGGCGACGCATCTGGCGGATGCCGCCGACGTCGTCCTGACGTCCATTGACGACCTCGTCGCGCGGCGCGCCGCGGTGCACCTCGACCTCATGGCCGAGGACGTCGCGTGGCACCTCGAGCACGTGCCGGTGCCCAAGCGGCAGCGCGGTCGCCTCAAGCGCAAGCTGCGCCGGTTGCGCTACGAGCGCCAGGAGCGGGACCTGCAGTGGAGGCTCGAGGCCCGCTACGGGCGGCGCTTCGTGTTCCACTTCGATCGCCTGATCGTGTGGCTGATCTTCTTCGTGCTCGGCGCGCTGCTGGTGGAGTCCATCTTCGACCTGCCCGTGAACGTGCGTATCGCGCTGCTGATCGCCGATGGGCTGGCGTGCTTCGTGTTCCTCACCGAGTTCTTCGTGAAGCTCTCGATGGTGCGCGGTCGCGGCATGTGGCTGATGCGGCACTTCGTCATCGACTTCCTGCCATCGGTCCCGGTCGGACTGTTGATGCTCTCCACGGGCATGCTCAGCGTGGCCGACCTACGCGGTGACAAGAGCCGCTCCTTGCGGGTCATCCGCCTGATGCGGATCTTCCGGCTGACGCGCGTCGCGCGGGCGTTCACCTTCCTCGCCCGCGGTTTCGACCGGCTCGCGCGGCGCTACGGCCACCTGCTCAACCACAACATCGTGCTGTACCCCAATCGGGCGGAGCGCGCCCAGGCGGCGCGCGAGACGGAGAGCCTCGCGGCCCGCGTGTGGCGCCTGCGCTCGCGTCTGAACGACGAGTGGCGTGACCTGCTTCAGGCGGCGCCGGGGGACGAGCGTGCGGGCGTCGCACGGACGCGTATCGAGGCCTTGGACGTGGCCCGGGCACAGGGGCTGACGCGACGGCCGCCGCGGGCGGCGGGCGCGGTCGCGGCCAGCGTGCGCGACATCCCGGCGGAGCAGATGCTGCGGCGCCTGGACGACGTCTCACCCACCGAGCTCGAGGCCGACCTCGGACAGGACTTCGTCTCGCGTGCGGCACGGGCGGTCCGCATGTTCGCACGGCCCGGCTTCCGCTGGCTGCCGATCGTCAGGCGCTACGTCCCGCGCGTGGCGCCGCACATGGCGGACGCCGAAGTGACCGCCGCTGCGGCACACACGATCTCCGCCGAGCTCTCGCGCCATCACAAGCGCTGGTTCTGGGTGGCCGACCTCTACGGGACGGTCACGCCGGCGGAGTTCGTGGACCGCGTGGGCACCACGATGATGCGCGGCGCCTTCCGCCCGGCCTACCGGCTCGCGCTGTTCGGGGTCGCCTTCCTCCTCGTCGACTTGCTCAGCCGCGCGATCCCGAGCGAGCTGCTCGACAGCCTCTGGGGCATGCTGAAGCCGCTCGTAGGCGACGTCATCATCTTGCTCGGCGGGATCTGCCTGCTGATCCTCGCGCTGGGTTGGTGGCTCAAGCGCCTGGCGGGGCAGGCGACGTTCTTCTACGAGCAGACCGTCAATGCGCAGTTCCTCGCGCTCACCGAGGCGATCAAGGGGCGCCACGTCCGGCGCGATGCACGGATCTTCGACCGCCGCGTGTTTGCGCCGGAGGAGCTGGCGCTGGGCGAGGTCTACCCCGGGGGCGGGCCGTCGCGCGAGATGGCGTTCTGCGATGCGATGCGGGACTGGCTCGTGCGCGCACGGCACGGCAGCGAGCTGGCGGGCATGAACGACGCGATGGAGCGGGCTCTGCTGCTCTACCGCGACAGCCTCGACGGTGCCCTCTTCACCGAGTCCGACAATCGCACCACGAACCAGCTCATCGGTAGCCCCGCGCTGCGTCAGATGCGCGGCCTGTCCGGCCGCGTCGACAAGCGTGAGAACAAGGCGCTGCATGCGCTCGACTTGAGCCGCCCGCGCTCGGCGATTCGCGGGCCGTACCTGTGGTTCTCCTTCATCGCGAAGGCGATCGCGCAGTCCACAGCGCGTCTCGTCGTCGAGTACAACCGCTATGCGATCCCGCAGTCCGAGGTGGCCTTTTCCTCCGACACCGAGCGCCTGCGCTACGAGGCCTGGGTCTCCACGGGCAAGCCGCCGGAGGGGGAGAGCGGTCGCGAACGACTGCACATGCAGCGTCGCGGCTACATCACCACGGCCTTCACGGCGCTCCATTTCCTCGACGACGACCCGGGGCGCGATCAAGACGTCGCGGATCGCTTCGGTGAGGCGGTGCTG
>JAHEIK010000210.1 GCA_024639415.1 Planctomycetota bacterium | reverse complement strand
AACGAAAGAGGGCCGCGCGTCCGCGAGGACGCACGGCCTTCCGATTGGTGTGAAACCGCGCTCGAGCTAGTGCCCGAGCTGGCGAGGGCACATCAGCCCACGCACTGCCAGTGGGCCCCGCGGGACCGCAGGTCCCGTGGGACCTTAGCGGAGCGGCGGCAGGCCACCGGCGGGCGGCAAGCCGTTGTCGACCGGGGGCTGGACCGGAGCGGGCTGCGGCAAGAAGTCGCCACCGTCCATCGGTGCCGGGGCCGGAGCCGGAGCCGGATCGCCGTAGGCCGGCGCGGCATCCGGGACCTCGCACTCGGTCGTGCGACGCCACTCCCAGCGCGGACCGGAGACCACGACCTCCTTGAGGCGCGTGTCGTACTCCGCCGGCACGGGGATCCTATCGCAGCGCGCGGGCTCGACGACGACCGTCTCGTAGCGGGTCTGGTACTCGGCCGGGATCGGAATCTCGCGGCGGCTCGGCTGGCGGACGCAGACGCGCTGTGTGCGGGTCTGGTACTGCGGCGGGACCTCCTTGAGCGTCCAGCACTCGCCGACCTGCTCCTTGGGCTGGAGCTGGGTCGGAGCACAGTCGACGCGTGCCCACTCGGTGCGGGCGGGCGCGACGCAGATCTGCTCGTGGCGGTCCTGGTACTCGGCCGGGATCTCTTCGTAGCGCACGGACGCGGGGCGGACGCACTCCTGGCGCGCGACCTGCTTGGTCACGGCCGGGACCTGCACCTCGCGGTAGCTCGGCTGGCGCACGCAGATGCGCTCTTCTTCGGTACGCGTGACCGCGGGGACGCGGACGTAGCACCAGACCTCGCCCGGACGGACGTTGGTCGGACGCTGCGCGACGGCCGGGGTCGGCTCGACGTACGCCGGGGGCTCGCAGACGGGCTCGGGCTCAGGCTCGCAGACGGGCTCGGGCTCACAGACGGGCGCGGGAGGCGCGCAGTCGTCGCCGAACAGGCCGCTGATCCCGCTGGCGCCCGGCAGGTCCGTGCCGGAGCAGCCGACTGCCAGGAGCAGCATGGCCGTCACGGCGAGACAGGTGCTCACTCGGTTGTTTCGCATGGGTCTCTCCACCTCTATCGAATTCTCGCCCCGCCTGCCGCTGTGCGGCAGGACGGGCGCTTTACGGTCTACCCGAAGCGTTGGATCGGTCGAAACTCCCTCGACTTCAATCCTTCGCCCTCAATATGGACCTTACCAACCACGAACGGAGGCCCCTCGCGAAGAGTCGTGGCCGGGGGGGACGATTCGGACCGGGGCCGATAGGCCCAGGAACGCCGCGTGCGGGGCACCGGAAGGGATGGTGCCGGGAGTGGGACTTGAACCCACAAGGGCCGTTAAGCCCACTAGGCCCTCAACCTAGCGCGTCTGCCAATTCCGCCATCCCGGCGCACGCGGCAAAGCGGGCCAAACGGTAGCGCTCGCGCGAGGGCTGTCAAGGCGGGGTGGGGCGCTGCGTAGCAGCGTCCGCTGATTGTCACCGCATTGTCTTGGCGCGCGCGGACTGCAATCGCGGCCGCGCGGGTGGAACCCGTAGGGGCGCCCCAAGGTCCGGCGCTCCGCGCCGGGCCGCGTGCGCGCCCGCGAATCACGGTGACCCGTGCCCCAGGCGCAGGACGAACGGCTACCGCCGCCAGCGCAGCCAGTCCTCGCCCTGGCGGAAGACGAGCGCGAAGTTCATGTCGATGTCCGCATCCGTCGCACCGATCACCAGGCCGATGCCGCGCAGGCGCCGCAACTCTTCGAGCTTGCGCCGGTACTCCTCTTCGAACGCTGCGTACTGGTCGTACCAGCCCTCGAGATGCGCCTCGACCTGCTTCTCGATCTCGTCGCCCTGCTGACGGCTAGGACCGCGACCGCCGTTCGCGCGCCGGAAGCGCGCCTCGAGCTCCGCACGCTTGCGGATGGCTTCGGTGCGCGGGTCCTTCTCCGTGATCACGTACTGGTTGCGCCCGTCCCACAGCAGGCCGCGCGTACCGGCCGGCCCCGCCAAGCCCTCATCGACCTCATCCTCGCGCGGGATCCGGGAGAGCTTCTCGAGGTCCACGAACAGACCGACGTGGCCGCGCGCCGGCATCGACGCCATGGTCTGACGGAAGGTGTCGTCCGTCTCGATCGCGGGAACGTCGCGGTCGGCCACCGTATCGATGATCTGACGCATGTACGTCTCGTTCGTCGTGATGACGAGGTGGTCGTTGGCCAGCAGGAAGCAGGGGGTCACCAGCTTGTAGTCGAGGATCTCCGTCTGGAGCTTCGCGCGCATGAACTTGAAGCCCTTGAAGGTGATCTTCTCCATCTCGCGGCTGAAGCCGAGCAGCGGGATCTTGCCTGCGAGGAACTCCTCGAGTTCCTGCGGGCTGCCGCCTTCCTTGATGCGCACCATGATGGCCATGGCCGGCATGGGATCCACGGAGTCGTCCCAGAAGCTCTCGTACTCGACCTTGTCGAACTCCCCGCTTAGGCGGGCCAAGGCGATCATGGCCTCGGTGCCGATGCGGGTGGCGAGATCTGCGAAGAACTCATCCAGGCTGTCGAAGCCGCCGTCGACGCCACTCCTCAGGTTCTCTTCCCACAGACGCCGCTCACTGGGCTCCAGCAGGTCCTGGACGATGGACTTCAGCAGATACTGCGGATCGACGCGCAAGCTCAGGACGGCGAAGGTGTCCTGCGCCGGCACCAACTCCGAGATGCCTTCGCGGACGGCGCGCTCCGGCAGGGAGTAGACGTTGCGCACGACCTCGGGCGCCCGCTGTCCGATGTAGGAGACGCGCGCGCCACCTTGGAGCAGATCGCGGCCGGCCAGCGAGAGCGAGCCGTTGAGCTTCTCGAGCGCGGCGGGGGGCAGGAAGCGGCGCAGCGTCTTGAGGCGCGGGTAGTACTCGAACGCACTGATGAGGTACTTGTGCAGCGGCTCGACGTTCACGGCAGCCGTGATGCGACCCGGGACGTGCCGGATGTCGTAGCCGGGACGCGACGCGAAGCTGCGGCCGGCTGTCGTCGCGTCCGAGAGGTCGGCGACGGCGCGAATCAGGCGCGGCGAGTTGCTGATGGCCAGCACATCCTTCACGCGCCGCAGGTACCAGGTGTTCTCGGGCGGGAAGACGAACCCTTCGCAGCCGCTGCGCTCGCGCTCGGAGCTGACGCGGACGTTCGGGAAGACGAGCTTGTAGATCTCGTCGTCCTCGGCACTGATGACGAGGTTCGGCCCCATCTTGTTGCGGATGAAGTCATGCCGCAGGGCGGCTACGCAGCGCGTCTTCCACGAGACGCGCGTCATGACGAGCAGTTCCTGCCACTTCGGTCCGCCGCGATCGGCGCCGAGGCCGCGGCAGAAGCTGCCGGAGATGCAGACCTCGCCCTTCAGCACGTCGTCGGTCACACCGAACTGCGCGAACTCGATGGGGATGTTGACGTTGATCTGCTGCTCGAGCTGGGCGATCTCCGCCCTGGCCTGATCGAGCGCGGCGCCCGCTTGCTTCTCGAGGGCCGGATGCAGCGGCTCTTCGAGCACGTTGGCCTGGACCCAGCCGGTGTCGCGGAGATCTTCGTAGTCTGCGCGCAGGACGAACTCCACGTCCTCGGGCACCAGCGTGAGGATGTCCTCGACGTCGCCCTCGAGGGGCCAGTAGCAGATCCACGTGAAGGCGCCGATCCCGATCACGGCGAGCACGACCAGCAGGATCAGGAGGCGCTTCAGGTACTTGAGTAGGCGCTTGCGCAAGGCGATCATCCGGACGGGTGGAGGTGAGGCGGGCGGACCCGCACGGCCGAAGGCGCGGCCGGCTCCGAAGGTACCGTGCCTGGGTGGCGAGGGAGGCGCCCGACGCGACTGCGCCTCGCCCGGGATCGTGCGGCGTGCCATGGCCCCGCTTGGACGACAGGGGCCCAGGTTGGCGTCCCGTGTCCCTAGAGGTAGGGTTCCTCGATGATGCAATTCAGTCCGTTTGCGGGCGGTCTGGCCGAGTCCCAGACCCTGGCGATCACGGCGACGGCGAAGCGCATGAAAGCGCAAGGAATCGACGTCGCACCCTTTGCAGCAGGCGAGCCGGACTTCGACACGCCGGAGTTCGTCAAGGCGGCCGGGCTGCAGGCGATCCGCGACGGCCGGACCAAATACGGACCGGCCGCGGGCCTCGCCGACCTGCGGGGCGCAGTCGCCGAGAAGATGGCTGCCACCGGCTACACAGGTCTCACGGCCGACCGCACGATCATCTGTGCGGGCGCCAAGCCGGTCCTCTTCTTTGCGCTCGCCGTGCTGCTCGAGCCGGGCGACGAGGTCCTCGTGCCCACGCCCTGCTGGCTGAGCTACCCGAAGATGGTCCAGGCGGCGGCCGGCACCTGCGTGTGGGTCGAGACGCGTCCCGATCAGGGCTACGTGATCGACCCGGACGCCCTGCGTGCCGCGATCACGCCGCGCACGAAGGCCTTGATCCTCAACTCGCCCGGCAACCCGACCGGCGCGGTGCAACCCGACGACGTGCAGAACGCCATCGGCAAGATCGCCGCGGAGCACGGCATCGCCGTGATCAGCGACGAGATCTACGAGCACATGACGTACGCGCCGGCGCGCTTCCGCTCCTTCGCGGATCTCGCCCCCGACGCGCACGATCTGACCCTCATCGTGAACGGCGTCTCGAAGGCGTACGCGATGACGGGCTGGCGCATCGGCTGGGGCGGCGGCCCGAAGGACTGGATCCAGCGCATGATCCGCCTGCAGAGCCATGCGATGAGCGGCCCGCCCGACATCAACCAGCTTGCGGCGCTGGCTGCGGTGCAGGGCCCGACGGACCAGCTCGAGGCCATGTGCAGCCGCTTTCTGGAGCGGCGTACGGTCATCTGCGACGCCCTGAACGCGATCCCCGACGTGCGCTGTCCGACGCCGGACGGTGCGTTCTACGTCTTCCCCGACATGTCGGCGTACCTGCAGGCGTCCTTCGAGGGCGAGCCGATCGGCGACGCGACGAAGCTGGCCGGCCTGCTGCTCGAGCACGCGCATGCCGCGGTCGTGCCGGGCGACGTGTTCGAGGCGCCGTACGCGATCCGCTTCAGCTACGCCTGCTCGCGGGACGACATCACGAAGGGCATTGCCCGCGTGGCGGCCTTCTTGGGATCACTCAAGCGGCCCTAGGCCGCTTGAGTGATCCCAAGAAGGCAAGACGCAAAGCAGGCAAAGAGCGCAAAGACGGACGCAAGCGGCCGGCGCTCACGGATTGCCTCCGTACGGTGTCCGTCGTCTGCGTCAGGCGGCGCACGTACGCCGCTTGCGTCATGCTTTGCGGCCTTTGCCCGCCCTTTGCGTCTTAAGCGTTGGGTGCCCCGGCACCCAACGCTTCCATGATCATGTCGCCCCACTCGGTCGTGGAGTGGACGCCGGCGCCGAGGCTCTTGATCTTGCCCGACGTCAGGACGTGCTCGACGGCCTTGCTGACGCGCGCCGCGGCAGCGTCCTCGCCGATGTGCTCGAGCATCATGCGCACGGCCTCGATCGTGGCCAGCGGGTTCGCCTTGTTCTGACCGCGGTACTTCGGCGCCGAGCCGTGAATCGGCTCGAACATCGAGAGCTGGCCCGGGTGGATGTTGCCGGAGGCGGCGATGCCCATGCCGCCCTGCACCATCGCGCCGAGATCCGTGAGGATGTCGCCGAAGAGGTTGGGCGTCACGACGACGTCGAACCACTCGGGGTTCTTCACCATCCACATGCACGCCGCGTCGATGTAGGCGTGGTCGGTCTTGATGTCCGGGTACTCGGACGCGACCTCGGCGAAGCAGCGGGTCCAGAGGTCCTGCGCACGGATCGCGTTGGCCTTGTCCACCAGCGTGACCTGCGGGGCACCGTTCTTGTTGCGCTTGCGCGCCAGTTCGAACGAGTAGCGGATGACGCGCTCGACGCCGTCGCGCGTGTAGATCATCTCGGCGACGGCCACCTCGTGCGGCGTGCCGATGCGGTGGATGCCGCCGAGGCCGGCGTAGGCGTCCTCGGTGTTCTCGCGGACGATCAGCATGTCGACGTCGGCGGGCTTCTTGCCCTTCAACGGGCACAGGTCCTCGTTGTAGAGCTTCACGGGACGCAGGTTGACGTAGAGGTCGTAGGTCTGGCGCACGCCCCAGATGATCTTGCGCTCGAGGTAGCCGGTCTCGACGCGCGGATCACCGATCGCGCCCAGGAGCAGGGCTTCCTTGCTCGCCATCTCGTCGAACGCCTCGGCGGGCATGTCGACGCCCGTCTCGAGGTAGTGGTCCGCGCCGTAGGGATAGGTGGTCTTGTCGACCTCGAACCCCTCCATGCCGGCGACCGCGTCGAGCACCCGCAGGCCCTCGCGCACGACCTCTTCACCGATTCCGTCGCCGGGCAGTACCGCGATCTCGTGACGTCGCATCGTGTCTCCCTCTGGGGGCCTCGCCTGGAGCGGATCGAAGCCGGGCGGGTAGGAAACCACGGCTGCGCGTGAGGTCTGAGCGATGCGCGGGGTGGAAGCGACTAGATGCAATCTGCATCTAAAGCGTCAACAAGCCCGCCCCTCGGCCTCTGCCCGTGCCCGACGCCTTCCAATGGCCCTCTGCGGGCAGAGGCGGGGGAAGAATCACGAGCAGGAACCGAGGGTCACAGGGCCGCGGGCGCCGCCGCGAACGTGCCCGGGCTCCAGGCCGTGATCCTGCCGGTCACCGCCGAGGCCGCGACCGTCAGGGGCGAGGCCAGATAGAGGCTCCCGGGGCCGG
>JAHEIK010000008.1 GCA_024639415.1 Planctomycetota bacterium | reverse complement strand
GTTGATCGTGACGGGCCCCTGGATGGTCGCGGCGCGTGCACTGCCCACGAGGTCTAAGACCTCCACCCAGAGCTCACCATCGGTGGAGAAGCCGCGGAACACGGCCTTGCCGTTGCTCAGTCGAGTGCGTGACGTGCTGCGTCCGCGGCCCTCGTGCGAGAAACGCCACATCTGGACCTGGCCGGAGGGCACGGGCTTGCCGTCGGCATCGACGACGAGTACGTCGAAGGTGGCTCGCTTCTCAGCCTCGCTCTGGGCGATCTCGAGCAGCACGTCCTCGGTCCCGGCGTCGACGACGACTTCACCCTTGAAGACCTGATCCTTCCAGCGCCCTTCGGCGCTGACCCGGTACTCACCTTCGTGCTCGATGTTGTCGACGCGGAAGCGCCCCTGCGGATCCACCGCTGCGCGCCCGTAGAACCAACCGTCGCTCCGGTTGCCTTCGCTGCGCACCGTGACGCGCAGGCTCTGCGGCGGAATGCCCTCGGGCACCTGAAGCGTACCGGCGATGACGAGCCCCTTGGGCAGCTCGAGCGTGATGTCACCTTCCTGCTCGGCGGCGACAACCTGCTCGGCCGCGATGTAGCTCGCGGCCGTGGCGCCGACCTGCAGCTCCCCGGGAGGCAGCGGGCCCGCACGGACGGTTCCGTCCGCGCCGGTGGTCCACGTGTTGCCCATGTTGAAGGGACCGTCGATCTCGATGCGCATGTCCCCTTCGCGCTTGAGCTGGACCTTGACCATCGCACCCGGAATCGCGGCGCCGCCCTCGGCCTGCACGACGCGCACCTCGAGCCAGCGCGCCTTCGGGAACGTGATGTCGATCGTCTCGGTCTTGCCCGACGCACCTGTGAAGCTCGTGGACTGCGCGTCGGGATGCTCCGGTGCACGCGCGACGAGACTGTAGTCCGTACCGGGCACGATGGCGTCGATCGTGTAGACGCCGTCGGCATCCGTCACGTCGTTGGCGAACGCGATGCCCATGCCCATCATGGCGCTGATGATCTGACGCCCGTTCCCCGCACCGCCGGCCTGGACGACCGCACCGGGCACGGGACGACCGCCCGCGTCGAGCACGCGTCCTGTCACCTTGCCCGACGCCGCAACTTCGATGTCCTGCTCCGCGCTGCCGCCGGGCTCGACCTCGACGACATAGGGCGTCTTGACCTCGCCGAAGCCCATGCCGCCCAGCCCCACGGACGCCCAGCCGCCGCCCAGCGCGTGCACGCGCACCGCACCCGGCGCGACCTCGTCCAGGACGTAGCGCCCGTCGCTGTCGGTCTTCGCCGTGAGGAGACCGCCACCGAACGCCATCCCACCCTGCTGCTGGGAGGTCGCAAACACGGTGACGCCCTGCTGCGGCGTTCCGCCCGCCTGTGCCGTGACGCGCCCACTCACCTTGCCGAGCGCAAGCATGCTGACGACGACGTTCTCGTCGATGCCGCCGCGGAACTGGACCATCTGCGGCGCATAGCCCGCCGCGCGTACGAACATGCCGCCGCTGCGGCTCGGAGGCAGCGTCATCTCGAACGTGCCGTCTTCGCCCGACGTCGTGCTGAAGATCCCGAACATCGTCGACGGATCCCCGCCGCCGCCGAACACCGTCGCGCCGGCGATGGGCTGCTCCGTCACTGCGGCGATGACCTTGCCCTTCACGGTGACACCACCCACGAGGAGCTTGAGCTCGTACTCGCCCTCGTACGGCACGTCGATCGGCGCGCCCATGACGCGCAGCTCGCCGGGGATGATGGCCGAGATCTGGTAGCGCCCCTTGGCGAGGCCGGGGATCGCGAAGCGACCTTCGTCGTCCGTGTAGGCGGGTTGCACGTGGCCGCCCCCGCCCATCAGGGACTGGAAGCCCTGGCCCTGCGTCGCGACGACGAGGCCCTGGAACGGCTTGTCGTCGGCGTAGAGCACGCGCCCCTTCAGCGCCTGCTGGCCGTCGGGGATGTCGACGTTGACCTCGACGCGTGCGCCGCGCGCAGGCAGCATGCCGGAGGCGAGGCCCAGCGCGCCGCTGGCTGCCGTAGCGCGCACCTCGTACATGCCGGGCGCGAGTCCCTTGAACTTGAAGTGCCCGTCGCTCGTCGAGGTGCGGCCGATGGCCTTCTTGCCGGAGATGCCCGAGTCCAACATGCGCTCGAAGAACATGCGCTCGAGGCCGCCGGCGAACGGGTTCTCGGCGTCGATCTCTACCACGTGGCGCAGCTCGACGTCGGCGGCCACGCCGACGCCCGCGAGGCGGGCGACGCCCTGGATCATGCCGCGGCCACGGATCTCCACCGGCACGCTGGGCCTCGTGCCGCCGCTGCCCATCAGCTCGGGTGCGGTCTCTGCGCCTCCGTCGGGGCGGGGATCGCCTTCGACATCGGACTCACCGGGTCCGTAGCCGGGCTCCCCCCCAGCGAACAGGAATACGGCACCCACGATGGCGAGCGCGACGACGATCCAGACGAGTCCTGAGCGCATGGCTGATCCCTCCGACCCGGAAGCGTACCAATGACGCGAGGCCGTGGGCGCCGTCGCTACGCTCCGGCGGGCTCTACACCCTCGTCCGGCGCCTTCTTGAACAGGCCGACGACCGCGTCGCCGAGCTTGCCAAGCGCCTTGGTCGGGATCTTCCACAGGCCGCTGCCCACGGTCTTGAGGATCTCGGTGACGACGTCCTTCGAGAACGCACCGGCCTCCTTGAACGCGCCGCGGGTCGCCTCGAGCCTGCCGACCTCGTTCCACGCGCTGAACGCACGGCAGCGCGCCTTCGCGAGGTAGCCGATGCGCAGCGTGACGACGCCGTTCACCGCGCCGTCGAGCAGGGGCCCGCTCACTGCCCCGACCGTCTTGCCAAAGAGCCCGCCCAGCGCACCACCGGCCGCCTCCGTGAGGTCCTGCAAGTAGGCGCTGGCCAGGGTGGCCGCCGAGACGTCCCGCAGGATCGAGAGTGTGCCGCGCGTGCCGGGCCGCCCGTAGTAGATGCGCGCGATGCGCGAGACGAGGTTGCAGTTGCGCCAGAGCACGATGAAGGCGTCGATGGTTCCGTTCCAGGACACGGCCGTAGCGATGCCCACCCCGACCGCCTCCTGGCGGATGGCCTGACGCACCTTCGCATCGAGCGGCGCCAGCAGCTGCCCGACGGTCTCGTTCTCGAGCACACGCACGCGGTCGGACAGCGCCGCGACGGCCTCACGGTCGGCGTGCGCCGACTCGTCGCGCAGGGCGCGGCAGCGCTGCAGCGCCGCCTCGACCTCCTCGGGCGCGCCCTCCCACTCCGGATTGCGCAGGAGTGCGCCAACGTAGGCTTCGACGAAGCCGAGATGGCGTGCGAGGTCCTTGCCCGTGCGCTCCCCCATCGGCGGAAGCGGCGGCGGCTTCATCGCCGCCGGCACCTTCAGGAAGCGATACACGGGACGGCCCACGAGCCACACGAGCAGGATTCCGAACACCGCCAGGAAGGCGATACCGAGCCCCACGTGGATATCAGCGAAGAAGGAGTAGATCTCCGCCACCCGGAACGCGAGGAACACGACCATCAGGCCGATGAGTCCGAACGAGACGTAGCGGGCAAAGCGGAACAAGGCACGCATCACGCGCCCGAAATCCTGCAGCGGTGCAGCCATGGAGACCCTCCGAGGTCGTACGCGCACATTGTGACAGTGCGGTCGGGCGCCCCGGGGCTTTTGGTATCCTCACGCCCTGGGAGAGACACATGCGCCGGGGCTTGGTCCTGATTGCCGTGAGCCTGCTGCTGGGCCTCGCGGGTGACCACCGCGCGGGCGCCGACGAAGAGGTCGCGAAGTTCCTCCTGTCGCAAGCGAAGAAGGCGATCTCCGTGCGCAAGTACGACGAAGCCGTCGTCAAGCTGCAGCGTGTGCAGGAAGAAGATCCGACGCTGCTCGAAGCCGGCTACCTGCTCGGACAGGTCTTCGAGAAGATGAAGCAGCCCGGCAAGGCGCTGGGCGCCTACCGCACGTTCCGCGACGCTTGCGCCGCGCAGGGCGACGGGCTCGAGAAGAAGATCGCGCGCCTCCTCAAGAAAGCCCAGAAGCGCATCGCCACGCTCGGCAAGGGCGAACTGGAACTCGAGAAGCTCCAGAAGGCCTTCGGCGACGACGTGGTCGCCTTCGCCACGCGCCTGCAGAAGTCCGACGAGGACATCGCGGTCGAGGCACTCCGCAGGCTCGTCGCGATCGAGCCGACCCACAAGGCCGGCAACCGCCTGCTCAGCGAGTTGACCGGCGAAGAGGATCTGACCAACGCGACGGGAGACATCGACCCGAAGGCCGTCCCGATCGGCGGCATCAAAGTCTGGGACGACCTCCTGGCCAAGCGCGCGATCCCGCCCGGAGGCGACACGTCGTACAAGCGCAAGGTCCTCACCGTCGACAACGAGGGCAACACGATCTTCTGGACCGACCCGGCGAAGCGCGCGCCCGAGGTCTTCGTCTACGAGATGGAGTTCCGCTTCACGAAGGAGTACGCCAACGGCTACCTGGTCGGCCTCGCGTTCGGACAGGACGAGGCCGTCGCGCGCAAGGGCGGCCACGAGTTCGTGATGGCCTTCGCCCAGAAGTCCCTCGTGACGATGGTGCACGCCTCGGGCACCAAGAACCTGGACATCGGCGAGGCCGCGCGCAAGGCGACCCGGCTGGGCACGTGGCATCGGCTCACGGCGGCCGTCGAAGGCCGCAAGGTGCGCGTGTTCCTCGACGGCAAGCAGGTCATCAACGCGTCCGTGCCTGGACGCAAGTCGCTCGCCGGCCCTGTGGGCATCTTCCACCAGCGCTGCGTAGCGGAGATTCGCATCCTGCGCATGGGGACGAAGCGATGAGCCTCCTGCGCACCCTCGCCGTGCTCCTGCTCGCGCTTGCGTTCACGATGAGCCCCGTTCTCGCGGACATGGATGACGCCCTGGATCTGGCGGAGGAGGGCGACGATGCCTTCAAGGCGAAGAAGTACGCCGCGGCGATCCGACTGTACGGCGCAGCGCTGAAGGCGGAGCCCGCATGCCTGCCGGCGCGCTACGGCCTCGGAGAGGCGCTGCTGGCCACGGAACAGGTCAAGGACGCCGTCCTCGCCTTCCGCCAGGTCGTGCGCGAGACCCGCGCCTCGCCCGGCATCCCCGTGGCATGGAAGGACTACGCCCCGCAGGCCCAGGATCGCCTCGACGAGTTCGACGAGAACGGGGGCGAGCTCGAAGGCCTGATCGACGCCCACGTGGCGAAGGTGATGAAGCTCGCGGTGAAGTACCGCACGAAGGACCCCGATCTCGCCGACCGCGCCCTGGGCGTGGTGCTTACGCTGCACCCGGACCACAAGCGGGCGAACGAGATCCTCGGCAAGCTGGCGCGCAAGGGCGCACGCAAGGAGGCGATCTTCGACGGCAAGCAGATCGCCGATTGGGATGGTGGGCGCGGCCAGTGGTGGGAGGTCAAGGACGGCGTCATCGTCGGAGAGACGAAGGGCGTCGCGACCTTCATCCGCAACCAGAAGGAGATCACGGGCAACTTCGACGTGATCATGGAAGCGCGCATCGCCAAGGGCTACGACAAGTCGCCCTTCATCGCGCTGATGGCCGCCTGGAAGGCGGAGTACGACCACACGCGCTACGGCACGCTCTCCGGCGCGCTGCGCTGGTTCGAGTACAAGGGCGAAGACGACAAGGACCGCGTCTTCATGCGGGAAGCCGACGCACTGAAGAAGCCCTACGACCCCGCCGCGTGGACGCTCTACGAGTTGCGCTACCGCGAGGAGTACATCCACGCGTTCCTCAACGGGCGCGAGGTCCACAAGATCGAGCGGCCGAAGGAGCGCTCCGGCGGCTACGTCGGCATCCTCGCCCAGGGCTGCCGCGCCGAGATCAAGCGCCTGGATGTACTCCATCGATAGACCGGAAGCCATCCAACGACGACGACTCACGAATTCGCTGCTGACGCGGTGTCCGCCCCGGCGTTGCCAAGAGATGATGAGCCCCGTGACTCGAACCGCGTACCGCCTGCTCGGTCTTGCCCTCGTCGCCCTCCTGACGGCCTGCGGAGAGACGCCGACGTCCACGCCCAAGCCGGCACCCGCTCCGAAGCCCGAGCCCGCCGAGTGGGTCAAGCCGTACGACGGCTGGCTGCCCGACACGGCACCTGAGAACACGGCGGTCGTGCGCGTCCTCGACGAGCGCACGGGGCAGCCGATCCGCGGCGCTGTCGTCCGTCGCCACCTGGAGATGGAGATGGGCCCGGCCGGCTGGGGGCCGAGCTACGAGGAAGCCACGACGGACGAGCATGGCATCGCCGTGATCCCCATCGTCGAGCAGCGTCCCTGGAGCGCGCACTGGGTCGTGCATGCCGAGGGCTTTGGCTCGGACGAGACGTACGGCGTCGCGCCGAACGAAGAGGTCGAGTTGTTGCCCGGCCGGAATGTCCACGGGCGCATCGTGGACGCCATGGGCCGCGCGGCGGCCGGCATCCCCATCGGCTACAAGCTGGGCTGCGGCCATGCGCCGTCGGTGTACGACACGACGACCGACGCCGAGGGGCGCTTCGTGCTCCGCAACGTCACGCGCAATGGCGACGTCTCGCTGAGCGGCCCGGGCGTTCTCGTGGACTACTACCGGGCTGCCCTGCGCCGGCTGGACGAAACGCCCGACGTGCACGCCGCCGACGCCGCTGTACGCGTCACCGGCCGCGTCGTGGGTGCCGACGTCGCAGACCTCAGCCCCCGGATCATCCACAGCCAGTCGACGACGCGCGGCGTAGCGGCGCGCATCCAGGACGACGGCACCTTCGTCCTCGACGGCGTTGCCCGCGAGAGCATGCTCGACCTCTACTGGGCTCCGGAGGGCAAGGGACAGCGCATCGACAGCGGCCTCTACCACCTCGGCCGCCCCCTGATCTGGGACGTACGTGAGCACGGCGACGAGGAGGACGGCGAGGACGAAGACGCCGGAAAAGACGAGGAGATCCCGTGGCGCGTGGTGACGCCGGACGGCACGGACGCGGTCGTGGTCGACATCCACGCCTATCGGGCTCACGACGGTCGCGAGGCCGACCACGAGTACACCGGTCACGGCGACACGCGGAGCCCTCTTCTGCTGCCGCCCGGTGAGTACGACGTGGTGGTCGGCGACGCGACCTCACGCTGGGTCGCGCCGAGCCGCCGCTTCGTCGTGGAAGCCGGCAAGCCGCAGCCGCTCGTCGTGCAGGCGACGGAGCAGCCGCGGCTGGTGGTCCAGTGGAACGGCAAGGAGCCGGAGAAGTGCACGTACAGTCTGGCCTTCGCGCGGCCCGACGGGCGCATCGACCACGAGCACATCGAGATCGACGGTGACGGCGAGGAGGACCCGGTCCATCTGCCCGCGGCCGCACCTGCTCGCGTCCGCGTGCAGATGGATGAGGTGACACGCTACTTCGATGTGGGCCCCGCCGCGGACGGCCGGCGCGTAGCGGTTCTCGAGTGGGTGAAGCCGACGAAGCTGCGTTTCGAAGCGCCGGCGGACGTGGCGCGCGTGGTGCTCGGAGGGTACGAGCACGAGTTCGTGCGGCGTGCCGGAGCGATCGAGCTCGTAACGCCGCTCGCGGGGCGCGTCCGGCTGCACATCGCCCGCTCGGACGAGTACCACGAACTGGACACAGGCGAGCGCCTGATCGATCTGCCGCCCCCCGCCGGTCAGGTCCTGCGGCTCGATCCGCTGGCCTACGCCGCCGCCCCTGTCGGGGAGATCACGCTGCTGGACGCGGACGGCAAGCCGCGCACGAACGTCGACGTCGACGTCTCGTGGTTCAACCCCGTCACCCGCGAGCTGGAGCAGGCGGAACTGGCGACGGACGCACACGGCGACGCGCAGAGCCAACTGCTGCGCACCGGCGCGAGGGTCATGTGGAACTCACGCTCGCGGATCGACCACGACCGCGTGCTGAACGGCGCGGGCCCGTGGACGCTGCGCACGGGTGCAGCCCGGCTCGCGCTCGACGTCCGCGGACCGGACGGCGCCCTGCGTGAGGCCGCCGTGCTGTTCTCGAACGAAGTTCTCGCGCAGGACAACGACGACTTCGACAGCGAGGCCGACGACGGCCGCTTCACGTTCGACACGCTGCGCGCGGGCGCCTACAGGCTCGTCATCGCCGCCCCGGGTCATCGCTCGCAGGAGCGGCGCATCGTGCTCGCGGAAGGCCAGAGGCGCACCATCGAGGTGCTGCTCGAGAAGTCCGAATCCCGGTGAAACGGGTCTGACCCCGTTGGGGGTGGATTCGGCGAGCCCTAGTCGACCCAGTCCGCGACGAAGACGTTGGTCTCGTTGGGCTTGTCGTTGTAGCGGTTGCTGCAGAAGACGAGCGTCTTCCCGTCCTTCGTGAACATGGGGAAGCCGTCGAAGTCGTCGCTGCGGTGCGCTCCGGGACGCTTGCGCGCGAAGTGCGTGATGCGCTCGGTCTTCAGCGTCTCGACGTTGACCATGTAGAGCTCGAAGTTGCCACCGCGCGGATCGTGCATGTTGGACGAGAAGATGATGCGCTTGCCGTCGGGATGCCAGAAAGGCCCGAAGTTGGCCGCACCGTTGTTGGTCACCATCTTCTTGCCGCTGCCGTCGGCGTTCATGATCCAGATCTCGAGCTTCGACGGACGCACGAGCTGACGCGCCAGAAGGGCCTTCGTCTCTTCGACGTCGACGTGGTCGCGGTTGGGCGCACGCCACACGATCTTCTTGCCGTCCCACGAGAAGAAGGCGCCGCCGTCGTAGCCGGGCGCCGTCGTCAGGCGCTTGACGTCCGAGCCGTCGATGGCCATCGAGTACAGGTCGAGGTCGCCGTCGCGCGTGGAGGTGAACACGATGCGGTCGCCTGCGGGCGACACGGTCGGCTCCGCGTCGTAGCCGGGGGAGCTGGCGAGAAGCTGCAGGTCGCTGCCGTCACGCTTCGCCGTGTAGATCTCGTAGGCGTTGAAGATCGGCCACACGTAGCCGAGCTTGCGGTCGAAGGCCGGCGGCTTCGGCGGCGCGTCCCCGGCGGCATGCGTGGACGAGTAGACGATGCGCTCGTCGCCCGGCAGGAAGTAGGCGCAGGTCGTGCGGCCCTTGCCGGTGCTGACGAGGCGGACGTCGCCGCCCTTCGGGTTCATGATGAAGATCTGATCGGCCGTGTAGGGCGGCACCGTGGCCTGGAAGATCAGCTCATCCATGCTGAAGGACCAGTACGCCTCGGCGTTCTCGCCGCCGAAGGTGATCTGGCGCACGTTCTGCAGATGCGTCTCACCCTCGAAACTCTCGCGCGGAACGGCGGGCCCCGTGACGACCGGTTTCGCACCCGTGGGCTGCTCGCCGCCGCAGCCGACGCCGAAGACCCAGACCGCCAGGACGGCGAGGACCAGCACGGAGCCGGCAAGGAAGAGGAGTTTCTCGAGACCCGAGGGGGCGACGGCGCTTTGTGTAGGCATACCGGTAGCATCCCCGGAGCCTCCGTGCTCCTCAACGACTGCACGCACCCACGGGGTAGGCTGGGCGTCATGGACGACGAGAACCTCTTCGCGCAGCACGCGCGCTTCAAGGCCGACCAGGAGACCCCGGACGGCTGGTACCGGGCCGGCCACCCGCTGGGCGAGGGTGCCTGGGTCGTGGATCTGGACCTGTTCGTCGAGGTGTCCCTGGACGCGGAGGCCTGGGAGGAGGTCCGCGGCGACGTCCTCGAGCTGGGCGTGGGCGAGGACGTCCTGGACGTGGAGATCCCAGCGGATGCGGATCTCGACGGCTGCTGGACCCTGCCGGGCGCCGGCCTCTTCGAGGCGGCCGCCGGGGTGGACGAGGAGCAGTTGGAGGAGGCGGAGGCGCTTGGGACCCTCGGCGACCTCGGGCGCTTCGGCGATCTGCACATCGTTCCGCAGGTCCTGTAGGGGCTCCCATGCGACCTGCGGTCGCACGGGGGGCCCTTACATCCCCATCGCCGGCAAGGCCTCGGCGCGGGTCGGGAACGTCCGGAACACCTCGAGGACACCCATCGTGCGCAGCGTGCCGAGAACGTGGGGACTGCCCCCGGCCAGCGCCATCCGGCCGCCCACCCCCTTGACCCGTCGAGCGCACTGCAGGAGGAAGCCCGCCGCGGTCGAAGGGAGGAGCCCGACCTCGCTCAGATCCCACAGCAAGAGGCGCGCCCCGGAGCCCAGGAGCCGGTCGACGCGCGCCTCGAAGGCGGGCAGGGTCGTGATGTCGAGGTCTCCGTGCGGGGTGAGCACGGTGACGTCGCCGACGATCTCCTCGCGGACCTTCATGGTGTAGAGGGTACCCGGTTGGCCGCTTCCTCACCCACTCACCATCTCTCCCTCACGGGACCGCTGTTCAAGATGTGAGGGCGAGGAGGATCGGAAGGAGGGGCGCGGAGCCCCTCCTTGCCGGAGCAACGCGACGAACAGTCCGCACGGGAGCGCGGAACGCCCATCAGCCGACGTGAGAGAGACGGAGTGAGGGCGGAAGGGTGAGGGAGCGAAGAGCGCGGGCCTACAGCCCGCGTATCACGGCGCCCGCCACGCCACGACGACGGGGTCGCCGCCCGACACGAGGTAGACGGTGCCGTCCTCGCCGTGCGTCATGCCCGTCCAGGCGCCGACACCCTCGACGGCCGGGCCGGGCGCTCCCGCGCTGAGCTTGGCCGAACGCATGGCCTCCGGCTCGCGCATGGTCGCGAGCCGACCGCGCCCCGCCCCGTAGTGGATCACGTAGCGCGTCCCGTCCCAGGAGATCGCGTTGCAGGCGGGCTCCGCGTCCAGGCTGTGGCGCACCGGAATCGAGCCGAGCGCACTGCCGTAGCGATCCATGCGCCGCACGCGCAGGGTGCCATCGGGGCCCGCCGCCCGGTCGAGCACGTAGAGATCTTCCATGCGCCGGCGGCCCGAGAGCGCGAGCAAGCCGGCGAGACCGGGGCCCTGGTCACGCCAGTCCCCCTGCTGCAGCTTGCTGCGCTCCGCGCCGGGGGCAACGCTCAGCCCCGTAAGCCGCACCTGGGTCAGCCGGCCCGCCGCGTCCTGGATGAGCCGGCCCCAGTACACGACGCGGCGCGAGCGATCGCCGACGTAGATGAGATCCGGCGCCTGCACGGCAACACCCTGGAAGTCGAGCGGCAGCGCCCACAGGTGCTTCATCCGGTAGCCGCGCTGCGCGAAGCGCTCGCCGCCAAGCAGGGCAGCTTCCGGCCGGACGTCCACCTCCAGCTTGCGCGCGCGCACGACCCCGCCGTGCACGAGGTCCGCGGCCGGCCACGTGTACACGGCGCGATCGCCCCCGCCGGCCACGGCGATCAGGTCGCCGCCGAAGATCGTCAGGCCGCCGGGCTGCGCCGGTCCCTCCAGGCGACAGTGCTTCCAGTGGCCCGGCTCGGAGGTGCCGGACCGCGCCCCCTCCGAGACAGGGTCGTCGCCACCGCAGGCTGCCGCGACGAGGCAGGAGCCCGAGACGAGAGTGGCCAGCGCAAGCAAGCGGAGCATGTCAGTCGTCCTCCGGCCGGCGATGCGCCGACGCCCAGTCCGGGAAGCGCTCGTCCGCGAGCTCCCGCAGCGTACGACCGCTCGCCGGTTCCCGTGCGTCGGGCCAGATGGCGGCGCACGGCACCAGGACATAGCCCGCTTGCGTGAGCTCCGGATCAGGCAGGCCGTCCTCGGCGGGCCAGTCGCCGGCTCCGAAGACCACGTCCAGATCGAGTGTGCGCGGCGCGTAGCGATCCTCGGTCCGCACCCTGCGGCACAGCGCCTCGATGCTGCGCGCGGCCTCCCGCAACCCGCGCGGCGGCAGGTCCGTCACCAGGCGGACGGCCAAGTTGACGAACGGCGGCGCACCGGGCGCGCCCTCGGCGGCGACGTCGTACAGGGGCGAGACCGCCGTCACCTCGAAGCGCCGCTCCACGAGCGCCAGCGCGTGCGGGATCCAGCGCGCAGGCTCGATGTTCGATCCGACGGAGAGAAGATACTCGTGCCGCGGCCGGCTCAAGAGCTACCCCCGGCCTCGCGCGCACCGCGCTCGATCTCGATGCCCACCTCACGGCTGAACCGGACCGCCCCGGGCTTGCGTACGCGCACGCGCACCCACGGCACGCCGAAGTCCGTGCGAATCATCGCCGCGAGGTGCTCCGCGAGGGTCTCGACCAACAGGTACTTGCCCTTCTCGGTGTGGGCCATGACGGCCTTCGCGACCGACCGGTAGTTGACCGCCTTCTCGATGTCCTCGTCGGCGGCCGCAGCGCGGGCGTCGCAGGCCATGTCGAGGTCGATCAGGATGGTCTGCAGCTCACGCCGCTCCCAGTCGTTGATGCCGATGATCGCTCGCACCTCGAGGTCGCGCACGAAGACGGTGTCTTGCATGGGGCTCTCCTGCGACGCCGCGACGCGCCGTAGATCGATCAACTGCCTTGAGACGCCGCCGGGGATCCCAGGGACGCGCTCGCCTCTTCGATGGTGCGGAACATGGGCATCTTCGAGTCGAGGCCCACGAGCTTGAGCATGCGCTCGATGGTCTTGTTCGGGCGCGCGAAGGTCAGCCGGCGACCCTCGTGATCCAAGCGCATGCCGGCCTGCACCAAGGAGCCGAGCCCTGCGCTGTTGATGAACTGTACGGCCTCGAGATCCAGCACGATCCCGGGCCCCTCGGCATCGAGGTGCGGAGCCAGGACGGCACCGAGCTCCTCGAGCGACTTCTCGGTGATCTCGGCCGGAGGCGTGAGAACGGGGACCTGGTTGGCACTCATGCGCTGCACAGTCTGGCAGAGGGCCCACGGGCCATCAACCCGACACGCGCTATCTGCGCCTCAGCGTGAACGGGTGCGGGATCTCCTCGCCCGCGAGGAAGCTCACCGCCCCATCGGCGTAGCGGGCCTGGACCTCGGTCGGCTGCGCGAGAGCGCCGGAGGCGGAGTGGGTGGTCCGGAGATGGAGAGCGCCACCTGACCGCTTCCACGTCCCGCGCCGGCGGCCCTCGTCGCCGTCGTAGCGATAGCGGACGACGAAGGACCCGTCGGCCATGAGATCGAGACGGACGTCGGACAAGGCCGCCGTCGCACGCGCTTCGACGAGCAGCGCCCGGCGATCCTGCGCTGTAAGGCCTGCCCGCTCCGCGCCGTCCATGCGCTCGAGGCGTGCCCGCAGGAAGTCGCGCGCGAGTTGCTCGCCATCCAGGACGTAGACGCCGGCGACATCCGCGCTGGAGTCCTCGCCACCACCACAGGCCGCGGCGAGCAGGCAGCCAAGCAGGGCGACGGTGAGGAGTCTCATAGCTGTAGATCCGCGATCAGCCACTTGTCGAGCACCTGGACCAGGCGTACAGGTCGCAGCGTGCCATCCGCGGCGGCGTAGAGCATGGTGCGCGCGAGCTTGTCGACCTGCATGCCGCGCGGCGCGGGCGAGCGCTCCCGGGGCATGATGAGCACGTAGAAGCGCAGCGCGGCGGCCGGCCCACCGTCGACGACGCGCTGGATCTCCTCCTTGTCGCGCTCACCGAGGCGTTGCCGGGCCAGCGCCCGCTCGATCTTGCCGTCCTCCGGGTGACTCAAGCGCCGCTTCAGCCGAGCGAGATCGCGCTCCATCTCGCGCCGGGCCTCCTTGGTCAGAAGCGTCTTCAGGGTCTTCCAGTCACCGTCATGGACGGCTATGAGCGCCGCCCGGAAGACGGCTTGAGGCTGCGTGCGATCGAGGCCTTCGTCGCCGCCGCAGGCGACGAGGAGCAGGGCGGCAGCGAGGGCGGTCAGGGCGCGCATCGGGACCATGGTAGAGCACGCCGCCCCGCGCGCTTCCTCGCGCCCGCACGACTGCGCACCGCATGCGCAGGATCCCGTAGGGGCCTTGGGAGGTCGGCGCCGGAGGCGGCGGCCGAGTCCTGGCGCTCCCATGCGACGTGCGGTCGCACGGGGCGGGCGACGACCGTCCGCCCAAGCCCGTAGCCTTGCTCGGTGATCTCACCGGCCGCCCTCGACGCGGAATACTCCCAAGCCCTCGAGGCCGTGGGCCGCGCCCTCTTCATCGATCGCTGGCCGGACGTCCCGCTGCGCTGGAACCGCCGGCTGCGGCGTGCGGGCCGCGCCGTCATCGATCATCGGGGGGCCCGCTTCCGCTCGGCCGTCATCGAGATCTCGCCGGTCTACTTCGAGGTCTACCCCGAGGACCTTGCCGGCATCCTGGTCCACGAGGCCGTCCACGTCGGCCTCGCCGTGCAGGGGCGGCCCTTCGGCCACGGAGCCGAGTTTCGGCGGGCCTGCGAGGCGGCGGGCGGCCTCCTCCACAGCCGCTGGCTGCCCGGACGGGTCTTCCGCTACCGCTGCCCGCTCTGCGGGATCGTCCTCGAGAGGCGCCGGCGGGCGGCCGACAGCCGCTGGTGCGCCGCTTGCGTCGAACGCGCCGAGGCGGCCGGAGAGGACGGCTACGCGCCCGGCCGGGCCCTCCAGCTGGTGGAGACGGTGTTCCAGGGACCGGAGGCCGCGGGGGAGGCCGCGCTGCCCGTCTGCGAGAACGGCCCGGATGGGGAGCAGAGCGCCACCCCACTGCGCTACCCTGTACATCCAAACGACGATGGTCCGCCGCGGGCTGGCGGACCCTGACGACGGGGAGGGAACCCGTGATGGCTCGAAGCTACCTCAGCATCCTCTGTGCGATCGTGCTCGTGTGCGCCTTCGCTGCGCCTGCCTATGCCGGCGAGGAAACCGTCCCCGACGTCGTCGGCCTCTCGCTCGACCAGGCGCAGGGCCTGCTCGAGCAGGCGGGCTTCAGCGCCACGATCGAGCGCGTGCAGGGCAAGCCCGTCGGCTTCGTCGTGTCGCAGTCGCCCGGCGGGTTCGCCACGCACGACACCAGCGGCGCGGTCACGTTGGTGGTCGGCGGTCCCACGCCGAAGCCCGGCATGACCGCCGATCCGGACATGCCCCCCGCGGGCGCAGGCAGCACGCCGATGGGTGATGCGCCGATGGGTGATGCGCCCACGGGGCCCGCACCGGTGGAAGCGCCCGCCGCGAGCGGTTTCTCGTGGAACGGCAAGGCCATTCCGCCCGGCCGCCTGCCCGGCAGCGACGGACCCGAGATGCCGAGCGTACTCGGTCAGTCCGTGGAGCGTGCGCGCGGCGTCCTGCGGCAGTGGAACGTGAACGTCGAGAACACACTCGCCGTGCCGCAGCTTGCAGGAACGATCGTCAACCAGTGGCCGCCTGCCGGCGCCAACGTGACGGCCGGCGAGAGCGTCACCGTCGTCGTCGCCATCACCGAGCGCCCGAGCAACGACCACCGCTACATCCCGCAGGCCGAGCGCCGCAGCTGGCGCGATGCGATCACCTTGGTGGAGCGCTCCGGATTCAGCGCCCGGCCCGTGAGCGTGAAGAGCAGCGCCGCGGAGCGCGGCCTAGTCATCGCGCAGTCCCCGCAGCCGGGCAGCATGGCCCTTGGCGGTCAAGCCGTCCGCTTGTTCATCGGTCGCGGTCCGGGCAGCTACAGCGATGCCGTCACGGAGCTCGAGCCGACAGCGCCCATGCCTGGGCCGGTCCGCGTCGAGCCCGACACGCCGCCTGCCGGTGCGGGCTCCACGCCGGTCAAGCCCGATCCCGATCTGCCGCCGGCCGGCAGCGGCAGCATGCCGATCGAGCCGGGCGCGGACCAGCCGACGAAGCCCGCACCCACACAGCCTGCGCCGACGCAGCCTGACGTGCAGCCGGAGCCGCCTGTCGCCGACACGACGGCCTCCATCGGCACGCCCGCGCTGCGCAACCCGCCCGCAGGCGAGAGCTACCCGTTCAAGTACGGCGCCGACTTCAAGTGGACGTCCGTGAGCGGCGCCGCGACCTACGAGATCGAGATGCAGGAGGAGCTGCCGAGCGGCGCGTGGCGCACAACGTCCACGACCTCGGTCACGGGCACCTCCCACCGTCCGGCACGCATCGAGCGCGGGCGCTATCGCTGGCGTGTGCGCGGCGTGACGGCGAACGGCGGCAAGGGCCGCTGGAGCGAGTACAGGCGCCTGTACATGTATTAGTTGAAGCCGGCTACGCCGGCTTCAACCCCGTTCCCGTCACCGTTCCGGTGCCCGTGCCCGACGTACCCGGGACACGTGCCCGTCACCCGTCTCTTCTCTGCCCGTGCCTCTGCCCGCAGCAACACGACTCGAGGGCTGGGTACGACGTCTCACGCCGCGCCCGCGCGCCACGGTCCGCCGTGACTACGTGAGGGCGATCTAGTGAGGGAGAGAGAGAGTGAGGGCGTGGTCTAGCTACGCCCCCGCCAAGCTCTCGTTCCAGATCGTGACCTGGTCGCCGCCGGCATCCTTGGACACGTACAGCGCGCGGTCGGCCAGACGCAGCAAGGCATCCGTCGGGCTCTCCTCGCCCTCGGCCACGTCCTGGGACGTCGCCAGGCCGGCACTGAGCAGGATGTTCGCCGTCCCTTCCGGGCCGTAGCTGTACTCGGCGACTTGTGAGCGCAAGCGCTCTGCCACAGCCGTCCCCGCGCGCGCATCCGTGTTCGGCAGCAACACGCAGAACTCGTCGCCGCCGTAACGCGCGAGCACGTCACCGTCGCGCAGTCCCGGCCGCAGCATGCGAGCCACCTCGCGCAGCACGGTGTCGCCGGCGGCGTGGCCGTACTCGTCGTTGACGTCCTTGAACTGATCGAGGTCGATCATGACGACGGACAGCACGTCGCCGTACCGCAGCGCCCTGGCCATCTCGCGCTCCAGCACCTCGTGCAGGTAGCCGCGGTTGTAGAGGCCCGTCAGCGGATCGCGCGAGGCCTGCTCTGCGAGCCGGCGGTTCGCCGCACGCAGGGCGTCCTCCATCGCGACACGGTCGGCGACATTGCGCAGGGTCAGCACGAGCCCGTCCACGCGCCCCCCCACACGCCGGATCGGCGAGAGCGTGACGATGCAGGCGACGCGCTCACCGCGCTCCGTCTGCACCTCGACCTCCCCGGCCCACTCGCCGCACGCATGCACGGCTCCGAAGAGGTCCGCCTTGACGCGCGGTTCTCCATCGAGCGGGAAGAGATCCGACAAGCTGCCTCGGGCCGCGGTCGAGGCATCGCGGCCCAGAAGCCGCGCGCAGGCCTCGTTCATCTTCTCGATGGCGCCCGTCCGGTCCGCGATGATGACCGCGGCCGCGGTCGAAGCGAGCGCGTCGGCCATGCGTGCGCCCTGGTCGCGTTGGGCCTCCCGCTCCGCGGCCGCCTGCAGGCGGGCATTGAGCGTCTGGAGGTAGCTGCCCTCCCCGTCGCGCACGAGCAGGTCGACCGTGCCCATGCGCGCGGCTTCGATCCAGCGCTCGGCCTCCGGATCCTGGCCAAGCACCACGACCGGAGCGGCCCGCGCGAGACCGTCGGCCGCGTGCAGGAAGTCGAGGGCCGGCATGTCCGGCAGGTGCTCTTCCATCAGGACCAGATCAGGCGGCGAAGGCCGCGCCAGCGCTTCGAGGGCCGCGCGGCCCGAGTCCACGAGCTCGGCATGGTGTCCGCCCGAAGTCAGGGTGGCCGCCAGGGAGCGTCTGCGCTCGGGGTTGTGCTCGACGACGAGAATGTGCACGGTGGTTCCGGTTTCAGTTCATCCCGTGATCGAGTAGCCGCCGTCCACGACGACAGTTTGCCCGATCATCATGTCGGCCAACGGGCTCGTCAGGAAGAGCGCTGCGTCGGCGACGTCCTCCGGCAGGGTCAGTCGGCCGGCCGGGGTGCGCCGGGCGCTCTCCTCCAGCAGCTCGCTGCGGTTGGAGAAGTGCTTGAGGGCGTCGGTATCGACGACACCCGCAGAAATGGCGTTCACGCGGATCTTGCGCGGGGCCAGCTCGACGGCCAGGTGACGCACGAGGCTCTCCAGCGCGGCCTTGCTCGCGCCGACGGCGGCGTAGTTGGGGATCGCCCGAACCGCCCCGAGGCTGGAGACGGCGATGATGTGACCGCCCTCGTCGCCCATGAGCTTGGAGGCGTGCTGGGAGAGCGGGATGAGGGCGCTGGCATTGATGTCCATCGTCCATTCCCAGTGGCGGCGGGTCAGCTCCATGGCCGGCTTGATGACGCCGGACGCAGCGTTGCTGACGAGGATGTCGAGCTTGCCCCACTCCTCGCGAACCGCGTCGAACATGCCGTCGAGGCGGTCCGTGCGCGCGACGTTGACCTTGTAGAGCAGGGCCTTGCGACCGAGCTTCTCCACGGCCTCCGCCGTCTCGGCCGCGGGTCCACGGCTGCGGAGGTAGTTGATGGCCACATCACAGCCGGCCTCGGCCAGCCGGATCGCGATGGCGCGTCCGATCCCGCGGCTGCCGCCGGTGACCAGCGCCTTCCGTCCGGTTAAGTCGATCCCGATTCCTGACATGGTGCCTCCGGCGGGGAACGGTACCTTGGAACCTGTTCCATGCGGCCACCGAGGGGCAGTGCCGCCAACGAGGATCGGAGCTTCCATGCTGCTGCGCGACCCCGTGCGCCTCGCCCGCACCCTCCTCGTACCCGGCGTCATCGCCCTGATGCTGGCCCTCGGAGGGTGCTCGAGCGATGAGGGCTCCGGCACGTCGGGGCGCGCCGCGGGGCCGGTCCGCAGCCCTGGAGCAACCAGCGATTCGGGCAGCCGCTACCTGGACGCCGGCGGCCCCCTCGGCGGGCTGACCGTGGAGACGCCGCCGGTCGCCGGTCGCTGAGCCGAGCAGCCGCCCGGCTGCGCCGCGCTGCGTAACGCGTCCGTAAAGCCTCGCGAGCGAACCCCGCCGGCACGCGTGACGCGCCTAGACTGATCGGATGCCCGGCCCTCTCCGCACGCTCGCCCTGCTCGCCGCACTCGCCCTCGCCGCCGGTTGCGGCGGCAATGACGCCCTGCTCGAGGTGAGTCCCGGCAAGCACGACTTCGGCCGCGTGATGCAGGGCCAGCTGCCGGAGTACACGTTCACGCTGACCAACCGCAGCGATCACACGGTGGGCTTCAAGGCCATGCCGAACTGCTCGTGCTTCGCGGTGGCCCACGGCTTGAAGCCGCTCGATCCCGGGGAGTCCCAGGACTTCCAGGTGCTCTTCGACACCACGCAGCTGATGGGCCCGGTCAAGGGCAAGTGGGTCACGCTCCACACGGACCATCCCGACGTCCCGGGCATGGTCATCCCGCTGGAGGGCGAGATCTACCGGGCCTACAGCGCGACGCCGGAGACGTTCCACCTCGGACGGATCGACGGCCGACCGGCGAACTACGAGCCGCGCGTGATCCGCGTCCGGCCGGAGAGCGACTACGTCGTCCGCCTGGAGCGCGCCGTCTCGACACCGAACGTGTTCACCTTCGAGCCCGTGCCGCACGACTCCGGCGGCTTCGACGTGAAGGTGTCCATCCCGCGCGACCTGCGCCGCCCCGTCGGCATCTTCCAGGCCCGCATCCGGCTGGAACTGGCCCTCACGGCGCCGGGCGGCAAGGGCATGCGCCAGAACCACACCGTGGACGTGGACGGCTTCTGGAGCCTCGAGTAGGCGTCTCGCGGAGGAATCCCGAGACGAAGCGGAAGGCGGCCCACGGCCCACGTTTGTAGGGTGGGACACGCAGGTGACGCGCACGCTGTCTCCTGAGGGGCTGGAGACCGGATGAACCGCTCGAGCGGATTCCTCTTGCTGCTGCTGACGGGACTGGCCGTGTTCACGGTCGTGTTCCTGCTCTTTGGCGACTCCATGGACGGCAGCTACGGCGGCAGCGGCTACGGAGAAGCGACCGCAGGCGGACCCGGCGACCTGCTGGGCGCGAGCGGGGCGGAACTCGAGACCAAGGGCACCAAGCCCAAGAGCGCCGCCGAGATCGCCGCCGCGGAGGCCGCTGCCGCGGCGGCCGCGGCCAGGGTCACCAAGGAAGAGGGCGTCTTCGGCACCGTCACCGATGCTCGCGGCCGCCCCCTTGCGAACGCGGTCGTGAAGCTGATGCTCGATCCGCCCGCGACGCGTCGCAAGCAGGGCGTGCCCGACGGCCCACCGATCGCGACGGCCTCGACCAACGAGCAAGGCGAGTACATCGTCGGGCCGTCGCCGCCCGAGGAGCACACCAAGCTGCGCGCGGAGGCGCCGGGGTACGCCGCGAGTGTGCAGCGCGTGCGCGGACGCGGCGTGCGGGTGGACTTCATCCTCGACCAGGGCGGCTCGCTGGAGTTGCGCGTGGTGGACGTGCAGGGCAAGGGCGTCGAGGGCGCGACGACCCTGCACCTCGCGGGCACGGTCGTCTCGCAGGCCACGACGGACGGCGAGGGCAACGCGCGCTTCGCCTCGCTGCCCACGGGCACGGGCAGTGTCGTGGTGACCAAGCCGGGCTACGGCGCCGTGCGCGACGGCAACCTCGCGGTCGCACCCGGCGAGACCGAGAAGCGCACGCTCGTCCTGCCCGAGGGAACGACGGTGCGCGGCACCGTCGTCGACGGGGAGACGCAGCGCCCGCTGGAGGGCGTGTCCATCACGGTGCGTTATCCGCAGCTTCCGACCCTCGACGAGCATCCGGAGGGGCGCGTCCTCGCCAAGACGAACGAAGAGGGGCGCTTCGAGGTCACGGGCCACGTGAACGGCCAAGAGCAGATGAGCGTCCGCGCGAACATGAGCGGCTACGCCGAAGCGCGCATGTGGCGGGGCGCCCAGAGCAAGGGCGAAGTCCAGTTCAAGCTCTTCAAGCCCGGCGAAGCACTGGAAGGCCGCGTGGTCGACGCCGACGGCCAACCGCTCGGCGGCGCCACGGTCACGTACGCGTGGATGCAGAACGAAGAGAAGGTCGACGTGCCGGCGGTCGAGTCCGAGGACGACGGCAGCTTCACGCTGGGCCTCCCGGCGTGGGCGATTCCCGGCAGCGGCTTCACGGTCGTCGCCTTCTCGGCGAGCGCCGGGCTCGGCACAGCGCAGGCGCGCGTCCCGAAGAAGGACCAGCCGCGCGCCAAGCAACTCGAGCTCAAGCTCACAGGCACGGGATCGGTCGCAGGACTCGTCAAGGACGGCGGCGGACAGCCGGTGCAGGGCGCCGTCGTCAGCCTGGCGCCCGACTGGAAGGCCGCGCGCCAGACGGCACGCGTCGGCGAGTTCAACTGGCAGGTGCTCAACGTCATCAACAACGGCGAGCACCACAATCTCAGCGCCGTGACCGGCATGGACGGCACCTACACGATCCAGGGCGTTCCCGCGCTCGCCTACCAGGTGACGGCGGCCTACGGCCTCGACCAGTTCACGCTGCCCGATCCCGTCACGGTCAGTGCCGGCGACACGGCCGAGGCCGACATCTCCCTCGGTGAGGGTGGAACGATCGAGGGCTGGATCCTGGACTCGGACGAGAAGCCGGTGCGCGGTGCGTACGTGTCGGCGAACCCGGCCCAGAACCGCGGCTACAGCTGGTGGCGGCGCCGACCCAGCGCCCGCTCGCAGAGCGACGGCAAGTTCATCCTGAGCGACGGCAAGTTCATCCTGCGCGGTGTCACGGACGCGACCTACCACATCTGGGGCTAC
>JAHEIK010000209.1 GCA_024639415.1 Planctomycetota bacterium | reverse complement strand
CGGGCAGCTCCATCTTGTCGAGCGGCAGCCCGTCGTCCTTCAGCTCGGGCACCTCCGCGCCGAGCTCCTCGTCCTTCTCCGACATCGAGGCGATCACCGCGCCGGGGCCTTCGCGCAGCGGCTTGTCCGCCGTCGTCGTGTCGAAGAGGAAGAGGAGCAGGAACACCAGGAGGTGGAACCCCAGCGACATGGCGAAGAACGGGCTGCGCTTGAGCTGCGTGACGAGCTCGGTTCCGAAGTTCGGGTCGGGGAACTTCGGCGGCTTGAGCGCGGCGAGCTTCTCCTCGGTTGTCAGGACGGCCTTCGTGAACGTGGGCTGCGTAACGTCGGCCGGGGTGGGGGCGCTCGGCGGGGGCGCGGCGGGGGCGCCGCTCGCCGCAGGCGTCTGCGAGCTGAAGGCGGCTGCCGACCGTCGCCGGGAGCGGCGTCCGTGCCGCTGCGCCGGGTCGGCTTGGGTCGTGGTCGGGCGCGGCGTTGTCGGCTGGGGCGTGGGCGGGGGGGCGGTGGGCGCAGGCTCCGGCTCGGCGAGCTCGAAGGTGCGGGTCTCTGGCACGCCCTGGTCGTCTTCGTAGCCGCCGAAGACGGGGAAGGGACCTCCGTCGTTGGGCAGCAGACCGACGAGCGCGATCCCTAGGCCGTCGACTTCGATGATGTCGCCCACGCGCAAGGTGATCCGACGCTCGGTGCCGAGGACGTGCAACTGCACCTCGGTGTCGTCGCGCACCAGTCGCAGCGCGTGGCCGTCCAGCCCGGCGTTGGCCAGGGTCACGTCCGCCGTCGGGGCGGAGCCCACGATGACCTCGGAGCGCGGCGTCCGCACCTCCTGGGTCGTCTGGCCGATCGTGAAACGCAGGACGATCAAGCCGGGACTCCTGTGTCGTTGGCAGAGGGGCACCCAACGCGGGTGCGCACTACCTAGAACGTCGGCCAGCCTAGCAGGGGTGCGGAGCCCTTGGGAAAGTGGGCCTCAGGCCCCAGATCCCACGTTTAAGGGCTGCGCAAGGTCTAGGCCTCGCGATCGACGGCCAGATCGGCCACCGCGGCGGCCAGGCCGAGGACATACGCGGCCGCGAGGGCGAACCAGCCCCCGGCGGCTGCCACGGCCCCCGCTTGGAGGGCGTCGTCTGCACCCGCGGCACCCTCGAGGTAGCGCTGCGCCAGGGTCCCGACGCAGAGCAGGACAAGCAGGGCACCTGCGGCCCAGCGCGCCCAGCGTCCGCCGGCCCCGACGAGCGCCAGCAGGCCGATGGCCGCCAGCAGCAGTGCGATGGCCGGCTCCAGGTGCTCGAAGATGATGCCGTCCCAGCCCTTGGCCTCGACCACGCCGTCCTTCGGCGCGGCGAGGGCGTCGATCGTGTCGAAGGCCGTCGCCTGGTAGCTCGGCGCGATGTCGATGCCGCGGGTGAAGCGCTCGGCTGCCCAAGGCATGAAGAGGTGCGCGGCCAGCAGTGCGAGGCCCACGCTGAGGACCGCGGTGCGGCGCGCACCCCGCGGCGTGAGGAGTGCACCACCGGCCAGCGCCAATCCGCCCACGGCGGCGAACGGGCCGACGTCCTGGTAGGCGGTGATCACCAAGCAGGCCGCGATCACGACGAGGGCGCCTCGCCAGCGGCCGGTCTTGCCGAAGGTCGCCACGAGCAGTGCCAGCGCCAAGACGACCAGCGCCAGGAGGCGCGCCGTGGCGAGGTCCCATGCGCAGGTGCCGCCCAGGCCCAGAGCCTCATGCGGCCAGGCCTTGGCCGCCGCGCCCCAGGACGGGTTGTAGAGCGCCAGGAGCACGCCGGTGGTGATGAAGAAGCTGGCGGCGTAGTAGAAGCGCTGCGCCACGATCCACCCGAGGAAGCGGGCGGCCTTGCCGCGCTTGCCGCCCGGCGCGGCGTGCTCGGCGCGGGTCGGGCGCGCGACGCGCTTGCGCGCAGGCGTGCGCTTGAGCACGGACGCAGGCTTGGGCGCAGGCGCCGGCTTGGGGCTCGGCTTCGGATCGGGCTCGAGGTCCTCGAGGTCGAAGATGTTCTCGCCGCTCATCGCTCACCTCCCCCCGCGTTTGCCAGGTCCTGCACGGTGAACAGCACCAGCAGGCCGAGCAGCAGGCCGTTCCAGGAGAGGACCGTGACGACTGCGGCGCCGATGGCCCACATGCTGTCGCCAAAGCCCATCTCCGCAGCGAGCGCGCCGGTTGAGACGAGCAGGCCGACCAGCAACATGAAGAATCCGCCCAGCAGGAAGCGGCGGCCTGTCATGCCCAGCCCCGCGAGGATGCCGATGAGCGCGGCGAGCGTGGTGAGCGTGACGAAGAGCGTGGAGTTCAGCAAGGTCGTGGAGCTGGGGGCGTCGTCACCGAAGAGGCGGCCGAGCTGGTCGAACGTGGTCTCGAGCGCGGACGTACCTTCGGGCCACGGCGAGGCCAACAGCCACAGGACCAGCAGGCCGCCGGCTCCGGCCAGCAACCGGCCGCGGCCGCGCAGCGCCGGGTTGCGCGCGACGAGCAGGCCTGCACCGAGGGCGGCCATGGTCAGCAGCGTGACCAGGGCCATCGGCGCGACCGACAGCACGGGTGCGGGGTCCGTCTGGAAGCCCTCGATGACGAGGATCCCCCCGAGGATCGCGCAGCCGATCGAGCGCGTGCGCCTGGCGGGAACGAAGGCGAGCGCTGCGGCCCACAGGCCCGCGAGCAGCCAAGCCGCGAGCAGCGCCTTGGCACGGAGATCCACGCCGCCGTCGGCGATCACCTCCCAGGGCCAGCGCTCGGCCTCATAGCCGAACCAGCTGTTGTAGAAGGCGAAGCCCAAGAGCAGCATCAGGATGCCCGTGAGGCCCAGCCACGGTGCGCGCGGAGAGGGCGCCAGCGGCGACGCGTCTCCGGCAAGGGCACGTCTGCGTGTCATGCCCTTATTGGACGCGCGCGGGGAGGCCGCGCCAAGGCGTGACCGGGCTCAGGAAAGCAGCAGGTCGCAGGCCTTGCGGAGGCGCTTGAACTTGCGCTCTGCCAGCTCCTGGAACTCGGCGTCGAGGTGCGCGACCTTGTCCGGGTGACAGGTCCGGGAGCGCTCCCGGAAGGCGCGCTCGATTTCCGCCCGGCTCGCGGTCGCCGTGACGCCCAGGAGTTCGAGGGCCTCGGCCGCGTCCAGCGGGGCGCCTTCCTCCGCCATGGGCCGGGGGCGGCCGCGCGGGGGCTCCACCGGCGGCGGCTCGCTCACCCCCGCGGGCTCCGGCGGGGCCTTGGGGCCACCCTCGTCCGGGCCGTCTGCCATCCAGGGTGGCCGTCGCGCCTCGGGCGGGACCGCCGGGGGCGGAGGCTCGCCGGGCGGGGCGTAGCGCCCATCTCCATGGGGTATGAGGCGGATCAGACGTCCGCAAGCCTGGCAGGTGTACTCCATCCGGGGGCCGCCGAAGCGGGCCGAGCGGGCACGCAGGATGCCGAATCCGGTCAGCTCCGAGGCCGTGTAGGGCGTCGAGCAGCGGGGGCAGCGGCCGATCTCCATGGGGGTGAGATTCTAGGGTCGCGGGGCAGGACCTGCCCACGAGGTCTTTGCCCCTCACGCACGCACAGGCTTGACGCGGGGCCGACTGCCCCCAACATCGTGCGCTTGGCCTCATGCGGGGCCCCGAGGACGGAAGATGAAGCTCAAGATTCGCAACACCAGCAAGAAGAAGCGCAAGCTTGGCTTCCGGGCCCGCATGGCGACGAAGGCGGGACGCAAGATCGTCAACCGGCGCCGTCGTCTGCGGGGCACGTTCCCGTAGCCCCCTCGCCGAATGATCGGTCGACCGATCGTCGCCGTCTCCTGCTTGGAGCCGCCGGCGGTGCACTCGCTGCGCTGACGCCGCTACGCGTCGCCGCGGGTGACGAGAAGTCTGCGCCCACGAAGACCCCCGCCCTGCCGCGCCGCGCGTTCGGCGCCACGGGAGAGAAGGTCACGGTCTTCGGACTCGGCTGCTTCCCCCTCGGCGCACTGCGCGAGGAGCAGGCGGGCGTCGACGTGGTCCTGCGCGCGCTCGGCGCCGGCTGCAACTACATCGACACCGCTCCCAGCTACTCCAGCGGCAAGAGCGAGACGCGTGTCGGTCTTGCGCTGAAGTCCTTCGGTCACGAGCGCTTCGCCGCGATGGGGGGGCTGCTCGCGTCGAAGACGCACACGCGCACCCGAGACGACGCCTGGCGCGACCTCGAGGCTAGCCTGAAGCGGTTGCAGGTCGAGCGGCTTGACGTCTGGCAGATCCACGCCGTGCGTGACGCAGCCGACATGCGTAAGGCCTTGGATGCCAAGCACGGTCCTCTCAAGGCCGCGCTCGAGGCGCGCGAGAAGAAGCTGATCCGCTACATCGGCGTGACCGGCCACTGGGATCCCGCGGTCATGCGCGCGACGTTCCGCGAGTTCGACTTCGACTCGATCCTCTTCCCGCTCAACTGCGTCGATCCGAGCTACGAGACGAAGGGGACCAAGGAGGTGAAGCCGCAGCGGCTCTCCTTCCTGGACGACACGCTGCCGGCGGCCGTGACGAAAGGCCTCGCCCGCGTAGCCATGAAGGTGTTCGCCTCGGGCCGCCTCCCCAAGAACGGCGTCGATGCCGCGGCCTGCCTGCGCTTCACGTACGGGCTGGACGTGGCGACCTGCATCGTCGGCTGCAAAGACGCAGCAGAAGTGGACCTCGCCGTGCGGATCGCGCGCGAGGACCGCAAGCTGACGCCCGCACGCCGCAAGGCGCTGCTGGCCGAGGCTGCCCGCTTTCGTGGGAAACGCACCGAGTGGTACAAACGTCCATGATCTGCCCTTCGTAGGCAGGGACGGGGCACACAGACATCTGCGGGGATGATCCCCGTGGGAAGGGCTACGCTGCGGGGCCCGTTCCTTCAAGTTCGAGGAACCCAGGAGGCCATGCCGTGCAACGCGTCGCCATCATCATCTTGCTGCTTGCCGTTGCCGGCGGCGTCTACTTCCTCGTCAGCAAGGACGAGCCGCAGCCCGAGGAGCCCACGCCCGTCGACGTCCAGCCGCAGCCGGCCAAGAAGGACGACCCGGGCCTGGATCCGCTGAAGGCCAAGGGCCCCAAGCCCTCGCCGATCCCGCAGGAACTCCAGCTCAGGAGTCCTGCGCGAGCGTTGGTCCTCGGTCACAACCGCGACTCGTGGACCGAGACGGTCCTCATGATGTGCAAGCCGATCCGCGAACTCAGCTTCGGCAGCTGGTTCCTGAACGCGGGTGACGGTGGCGCGGCCGGCGCAAGCCGCGGCATGACCGCGCTTGCCGACAAGCCGACCGCGTCCTACCTCGGCGACGAGGACGTCACCGTCCTGGTGCTCGACAGCATCGACCCGAACGCGCTGCCGAAGGCGTTCTGGGAGGCCGTGAGCAGCCGGGTCGTGAGCGGCCGGATGGGCCTCTTCGTGCGCCCGAACTACCCGACGGGCGCCGACGGCAAGGCGCTGAGTGAGCATCCGATGCTCAGCCATCCCGTGCTGGGTCCGCTGCTGCCGATCAAGAAGGCGACGCTGCTCGAGGGCACGCCGACGCCCGGTGTCTTCGCTGCGTACCAGCCGATCAAGCCGACCGCGGAGGGTCTGCGCCATCCGGCCACGCGCCTCATCAGCGACCCCGAGGTCAGTGCCCAGGCGTGGAGTGTCGCAACGCAAGGCAAGTGGCCGCTCGCGACGAAGTTCTGCTACCCGGTGGAAGACATCGCCGCCGACGCGCAGATCCTCCTGAACTGCGAGGCCGCGGCGACGCTGCCCGCGGTCATCGCCTCGGCCCCGACCGCGCGCAGCCGTGTGCTGTGGATGGGCAACGTCGACTTCAGCCGGGAGGCGCACTTCATGGCGGCGAAGGACCGGGCGCAGAAGGTGATGATCAATCACGCGCTGATCTGGCTCGTCGGCCAGGCGCAGCCGTAGAGCGCCGTCCGGGCGGCGCCTGGGCGGCAATGTATGCCGCCCCTACACGTCCCGATGCGTGCCGCCTCTGCCCGTCCGCTGTAGGGGCGGGCTGCATGCCCGCCCGAGGACTCACTCCCGAGTCCGGACTTACCGGTAGGGGTGGCCCCCGTGGCCACCCCCTCGGTTCTACGGCGCGAACGCGCCAAGGCGCCCCCACGTTGCGGCGCATGCGGCCGCCACGCACAGACGCGGGCGGGTGGTCCACCGTGGACCGTGGGCGGCCACCCAGGCCGCCCCTACGGGGTAAGTCCGGATGTTGCGGCCCGCCCTCGGGCGACCACCGCGCGTCGACACCTGCGGTGTCTCGCACTGGGTCGCCCCTACGGCAAGTCCACCGCCAGGCGCTTCTGCGCCGCCAACGCCTTGATCGCGTCGAGCGACTGTTTGGCGAACAGCGCGGTGAACAACGGCTCGGCCGCGGCTTTGCCCGCGAGGTGGCGATCCCACACCAGGGCGTCGACCAGCGAGTCGCGGGCCGAGCGCACCATGCGCGTCGCCGCGTACATCTGCGCCATGTGATAGTGCAGCAGGCCGTTGTCCCACGCGACCCGCTCACGCATGCGCGGGCGCAGGACGCGCAGGCCCTCGGCCGGACGACCGAGGCGCAGCAGCACGTAGGCCAGCGTGTCCGCCGCGTTCGGGCTCGGTCGATTCTCCACGCGCGCTTCCAGCAGCGTCGCGCGCCGCGCGTCGCCCTCGGCCTTGTCGTAGGCGAAGCCCGACTCGGCTCGGTACCACGCGCTGATGTTCAGCACGTCCGGGTTGTTCGGCGCACGCAGCACCGCGCGGCGGAAGTCCGCTTCGG
>JAHEIK010000208.1 GCA_024639415.1 Planctomycetota bacterium | reverse complement strand
TGGCACGACCGTGGATCTCCGCCATCACGAGCGCATCCAGATCCGGGTGCTTGCCCTGCGTGTTCAGCCCGATCTCGTACAGGTCCTGCTCGATGGTGCGCTTGTCGTCACCGCCCCACGTCAAGACGCCGAGCTTGCCCTTGTCGCCGAGCGTCGCCATGCGCGGCAAGCCGAAGCCGATGGGCGGTCCGCAGCCAGGCGTGGGCAGCAGGCCCGCGGGCCACTCTGCGTACTCGCCCTTGACGACACGCCAGTAGCTGTGGCGGTACAGCCGGACGCCCCCGAAGGGCTCGAAGCGCAGTGGGCCCAGGGCACCGGCGCTCTCCTCTGTCGGGTTCAGGGCCGTCCAGACGTGCTTCAGCTGCGTGCTGCCGGCCGCGTTCACGGCCGCGAGAATGCGCCGCGTCGCCTCGTAGGCCCGGGAGGTCACGACTTCGAGCGGCTTGTCTGCCCGCTCCACCGCGTCGATGAGCTGCTCGCCCAGCCGGCCGTGCATCTCAGGGTCGGGGCCGTCCAGGAACACGCAGCCCTCGAGCACCTCGCCCGCACGGTCGAGCAGACTCTGATCCCGCGCGCCGTCGGCGAAGAACAGCTTGGGGCGCCACGCCGCTGCGGCGAGCGCCTTCATGAAGCCGTGCAGCGGCGCCCCGTTCAAGGCAACGTAGATCCACTCGGCCTCGAAGGCCTTCAGCGCGCGCAGGATCGACGGTCCCTCTTCGCCGTCCCAGGGCTGGACCCCCGCCAGGGTGACCCGGGCCGGCAGATTGCGGGTGAAGGCGGAAGCCATGGTCCGCCCCAGCAGGGTCGGCTCGTGCAGCACCGCCACGCGGCGCGCCGCCAGCGGGGCGATGGTCGCGTCCGCCGCGGTCATGCCCTGCCCGACGGGCGTCGGGCCGAGATGCAGTAGGTAGTCGGGGCTGCGCACCTTGTCCGGAGCGAGTCCCGTGAGGGTGATCCAGGGCACGCGAACCGAGCCGGCAGCCTTCCAGTAGAGGGGCTCGAGATCTGCTGCAGGCAGCCCGATCACGGCCACGGGCTTGCGCGCCCGCAGGGCACGCAAGGCCTTCTTGAAGCCCGCCTTGGTGCCCTGATCGTCGAACGACTCGACCAGAACGCCTCCCGCGAGAGGACCGCTCGCCCCGCCTTGGCGCGCCGCGATCGTCGCCCCCAGCACGGCCCCCGCGAGGCGGCCTGCATCCCCACCGTTGCCGAGGACGGCCACGAGGAGGGGCTTCGGCGGCGCCGCGCCGAGCGAACTCGCGAGGATGCCCAAGCAACACAGAATCACCACGATCATGACCGGGTTGGCGGTGGATCTGGGCGCGTTCGGCATGATTGGCACCCTCTCCGGCGCCCGGGGCCCCGTCAAGCACTCACGGTGAGGGGTCCCCCTCGGTAGGATCCCCCACGGAGAGTCAGGCGCTTCACCCCGCGGCAGGGCCGAGGGGGCTGGAAGTGTTCATGTTGGAGGAGCCATGCTTCGTACCCCCCGTTTTGTCGCCGCGACCGCCGTGGTTGCGCTTCTCGGCCTCTTGTTCGTGCCCGCGGTCATTGCTGAAGAGTCGGACAACGACTGCCGCCGCCTGGACATGGAGGTCATCTGCACCGTAGCCCCCAGCAAGATCGTGCTGGTCGGCGACCCCTTCACGGTCAACGCCACCGTCCGCAACACGGGCGACATGGCCCTGGCCAACGTCACCCTCGCCCTGCGCGGCGCGGACGGCGTCACCCAGGTCGGCAGCGAGGACTTGATGATTCGCATCACCAAGCTCGAGCCGAACGAGACCCGCGAGATCACCCGTCGCTTCGTCTCCGACGAGCCCGGTGAGCGCCGCGTCAGCGCCTCGGCCCGCGAAGAGCGTGGGTGGGCCGCCGCCGGCTGCTACTGCGGCGTGCTGATCAAGGGCCTCCCGGCCATCCAGCTCGAGATGATCGATGTCGACATCAACCGCAAGCCCAAGGGCATCTTCGAGATGGGTGAGACCTTCATCTACATCCTGACCGTCGAGAACGACGTCGGAACGGCCCTCACGCCGGACCTCAAGGTCGTCTGGACGCTGCCCGAGCACCTCGAGTTCGTCGCCGGCACGGGTGACCGTGGCGCCACGATCAGCGGCAGCGGCCGCTCGGCGGAGTCGTCCAGCTTCGTGCTGAGGCCCAACCAGAAGCAGAACTTCGAGTTGAGCGTCAAGTGCGTTGGCGTGCCGAAGCGCAACCTGACCCAGGCCCGCTGCTCCGTCGTCACCTCCGAGGGTGCCGTCGAGCTGGCGACCGAGACCGAGTCGACCACGCTGAAGCCCGCCAAGCAGTAGTTCCGCTACACGCCAGATCCGGAAGCGAGGCCCTGGCCTCGCTTCCAAACCGATCGATTCCGGGGCCCGTCGCATGCGACGGGCCCCGGCCTCTTTTTGGGGCCCATGAGCCCAGCGCTACACTTCCCTCATGCAGGTCGACACCAAGGTGATTCCCAGCGACGTCCTCAAGCGCGTGCGGGAATCGGTAGACGCGAACGACCAGTGGCGAAGCCACACGGTCAACCTCATCGCCTCGGAGAACGTGCTCTCCCCGGCGGCTCGGAGTGTCCTCGATTCGGACCTCCAGCACCGCTACGCCGAGGGCCATCCCGGAGGCCGGTACTACGAGGGCACGAAGTACATCGACGTCATCGAGACGCTTGCCGGCGAGGCCATGCGCCGTGTCTTCCGGGCCGGCTGGGCCGACGTCCGGCCGATCTCGGGCACCGTCGCCAACGAGGCCGTGTTCTCGCGCATCGTCCCGCAGGGCTCGCCTGCGATCGCGCACACCGTGGCCACGGGCGGGCACATCTCGCACGCCCGCATCGGCGCGCTCGGCAAGCGCACGAAGAACATCATGGCGTGGCCCATGCAGGACGACGGCTACACGATCGACGCCGACGCCGCCCGGGACATGATCGCGAAGGAGAAGCCCTCCGTCGTCGTCCTCGGCCGCAGCCTGTTCCTCTTCCCCGAGCCCGTCGCCGAGCTGAAGGACGTCTGCCGTGAACACGGCACGCGGATGCTCTACGACGGCGCGCACGTACTCGGCCTCATCGCCGGCGGCGAGTTCCAGGATCCGCTGCGCGAGGGTGCTGACGTACTGAACGGCAGCACGCACAAGACGTTCTTCGGCTCGCAGCGCGGTGTCATGCTGACGCCCGGCGAAGACGAGAAGTTCGACAACAAGCTCGACAAGGGCGTCTTCCCCGGCTCATCGTCGAACCACCACCTCTTCAGCCTGCCCGCACTGTTGGTGTCGGCCCTCGAGGTCGAGACGTTCGGCTCGGACTACGCCAAGGCCACCATCGCCAACGCGCAGGCCCTGGGCGCCGGACTCGCCAAGCGCGGCTTCGAAGTGTCGATGGCCGAGCGCGGCTACTCGGGCAGCCACCAGGTGGCCGTGGACGTCGCGCAGTTCGGCGGCGGCAAGGACGTCAGCGCGCGCTGGTGCGAGCAGGACATCATCTGCAACATGAACCTCCTGCCGGGCGAGCCGGGCAAGAACGCGTTCAACCCCCGCGGTGTCCGCCTGGGCGTGCAGGAGATGACGCGCTTCGGCATGGGTCCCGACGAGATGGACGTCATCGCCGATCTGATGCATGCATCGGTCACGGCCGCACGCGACGTGCGCCCCGAGGTGAAGGCTCTCCGCGAGCGCTTCCCTGAGGTCCAGTACGGCTTCTCGGTGGCGGACCTGGGCTAGGAAGACAGGGACAACCGCAGAGGGGCAGAGAACGTAGAGCCCGGTCGTGGGCACGCAACGCGTAGCTCGAAGTCCAACCACAGAGAACACAGAGGGCACGGAGCGAAGCCTCTCGAACGGCGGCAGCAGCCCATCACCTCTGGCACTCCATCCGTCAGGCCTCCGGATGTTGGAGGTGAGCCCGCACGCCTGTCATGCGACGGCGCGGCGCATCAGAGGGAGAATGGACAGCAGAAGACGTCCGGCCCACCGATTGCGCTCTCTGTGTCTATGCGGTTCACTCTGCCTTCAGCGCTCGCTCGAACTGCAGCTCGCGGCGGATGGGATGCACGACCGCGTGCTCCAGCATCGCGTCCACGCAGTACGCGACACCCCAGCTCGACGGCGCGGTCGTGCGGTCCGCGGTCTTCTCATCGAGGCCGTGCAGCGGGCCGTCCCAGCTGCGTAGCACGTGCTCGAGATCGACCCGTCCTGCCGATGACGGCGCTTCACACGCGGTCCTGGGGTGGCGCTTTCGCAGACGCGGCCGCAGCGTCGCCGCACCGATCGGTGCGTCCGAGCAAGCGCGCGCAGCCGGCAAGCCCCGCGAAGGTTGCGATGTTGAGCACGAAGATCACTGCGATCAGGGCCGAGAAGACCGTCTCATCGATGCCGCCGGAGGAGAGGCCAACGGAGGCGAGCACGAACGCCATCTCCGCACGACCGCACATGCCTACGCCGACCGTAAGCGACTCCGGCCACGTGAACGCGAGCCGGCGCGCCATCAGGCCTGCGCTGAGGATCTGCCCCGCGAGGACGGCGACCCCCAAGGAGGCCACGAACCACCAACCCGACGTTCCGAGCCCGTCGAAGCGAATGTGGAACCCGAGGGAGACGAAGAAGATCGGTCCGAGGAAGGAGTAGGCGATGCCGTTGAGGCGGTCCGTCACCTTCTGGACCAGTTCCTCGTGTGCCACGCCCCGGCCGAAGAACAGCCCGGCAAGATACGCACCGACCAGCATGTGCAGCCCCAGGAACTCCGCGAACAAGCCGAACGCCAGGCCGAGGATGAGCACGAACGTGAAGCCCTTGCCCCTGCGGCTCTGGAAGGGGTGCTTGAACAACGGGTAGATCCACGTGCCGAACGAAAGTGTCACCGCAAAGAACACGAGCACGCGTCCGGCGATCAGGAGCAGCGCCAGCGGATCGACCGCGCCTTCACGCAGGAGTGCGAGGGCCATGCTGAACATGATCAGCGTGATCAGGATGTCGATGATGCACGAGGACACGATCACCCGCGCTACGCGCGTGTCCTGGAGACGCAGATCGCCGAGCACCTTGAGCGTGACCACGACAGCCGTGGCCGTCATGGTGAGGCCGATGAACATGGCCGCCATCGTGGGCAGGCCGAACGCCACCGCGACACAGAAGCTCACGCTGAACGGCACGACCGCACCGATCACGGCAACGCCGATCGAGCGGCGCAGCGCAGCGAAGAACTGGCGCGGCTCCGTCTCCACACCGGTGTGCAGCATGAGGAAGAAGATGCCGAGCTGCGCGAGCACCTCGATGATCTCGGATGGGTGCACCCACCCGAGCACCGCCGGACCGAGCAGCAGGCCCATGACCAGCTCGCCAAGGGCTGTCGGCAGCCCGAAACGCCGCAGGAACACCGCGGCCGTCCAGATCACGATCATCAAGATCAGCAGCTGCTGGAATACGTCGACAGTCGGCACAGGCACCTCCCGGCGCGATGCCCACCCGTGACATGGCAAGGGGCGTGCCGGGCCCGCGAGCGCCACGAATCGCGTCCGCACGCCACACGATGCGAGAATCTGCGCAGACCGAGCGAGTCGTTTGACCCCACCGAGCCGGCCCCCTACCGTCTGGCGCATGACATTCCAGGAACTCATCCAGCAGGGCTGGGCGGACCACGACTCCAAGACGGCCGAGGTCGCCGACCGCCTCGAACAGAACGTCGGGCTCGTCGAAGACGGCAACAGCGCCGCCGCCTTCATGAACCTCACGATCCATGCCATAGGCGACCACCTGGGAGATCGCGCACGGGCGGCCAGCCTCTGCGAAGCCGCGCTGAAGCAGGCCGGGGATGAACCGGGACCGGGGCCGTTCTTGTTCCTCGCTGTCTCGCGGCGCCTCGCGGGCGATGACGCGGGTGCGGATGCCGCGCAGGCGAACCTGGGTGACGACCCGGCCGTACCGGTGCGGGTCGGCATGCTCGTGGCCCAGGGCCTGATGCACGCCGGTGACTGGGACGCAGCCGCTGCGCTCTACTCGGCGCAGATCGCGACGGCCAATGCGCTGGATGCGGGACACGCCGGAGAGAACGCGTGCGCGGTCGTGTCCAACAACGTCGCCGGCGAGTTGCTCCAGCTCGACGCGCGGACACCCGCACAAGACGCGCTGATGGAGCAGGCCGCGCAGAACGCACGCACCTACTGGCTGCGCGTCGGCACCTGGGTCAACGACGAGCGCGCGGACTACACGCTCGCATGTGTCTACAACGTTCTCGGCCGTGCCCAGAAAGGGCTCGAGCACGCCGATCGTGGTCTGGCGACGATCGCAGCCGGCGACGGGGAGGAGAAGGTCGACGAGGCGTTCCTCCATCTCGAGCGTGCGAAGGCCTACCGCGGCATGGGCGATGACGAAGCCCACGCCGCAGCCCTCGGCGTGGCCGACGGACTGGCCGCAGGCTTCGACAACGACGGCTTGACCTCCTGGTTCCAAGAGGAGCGCGCGAAGGCGCAGTAGCTGCGCCGCCTGTTCACCCCTCGTCCATGGGCGTTCCCCGGTAGGATGCGCGGCATGCAAGCGCCCCGCATCGAGACCAAGTCCCCCATCCGCCTCATCGGCCTGCACAGCAGCTACATCCGGGGGACGGCACCCGACACGAACGCGGGCGAGGTGGTCGGTCCCCTGTGGGGACAGCTGAACGAGCGGATGGCGGAGATCGAGCGCTCAGATCACAAGACGTGCTACGGCTACAGCTACTGGGGCGACGAGGCGGCGCGCAGTCGGCCGGACG
>JAHEIK010000207.1 GCA_024639415.1 Planctomycetota bacterium | reverse complement strand
CCTTGTATGCCCGGTGTGCGAACAGGCGGTGGTAGCCCCCCGTGATCGAGACGCTGCAGAGTGCCATCCAGAGGCATGCGAGCCCGACGGTCCACCAGGAGAACTGCACGAACACCATCCAGAGCACGCCGCCGACCGCGGCCAGGTGGGCGAACGACAGGAACAGGGTATTGACCCAGTTGATGCTCTGCTTGGCGGCAGTCGCCATGAGGGGGGGTATCCGCGCCGCGAATCGTCAGAACTCTGCGCGGGAGTGTAGCAGTCGGTCGGCCCCGGCCCGAGCCTTCTGCGGTCCGGACCTGGCGGGAGCGACGTCAGGCGAGCAGTGCGCGCAGGGCTGCCGGATCCTTGCCAACCGCGAGGTTGCCGTCCTTCAGCAGGATGGGGCGCCGGAGGAGGTTGTTCTCTTCGAGGGCGGCCTTCAGGAACGCTGTCTTCGACGGCGTCTTGTCCTTCCAGCCACTCTCCTTGGCGACCTTGTGACGTGTGTTGAGGACGTCGGCGGGGGAGGTGGCCGCCTTCAGGATCGCGTCGATCTCAGCGCGCCGCAGCGGCTCCTTGGCGTAGTTGCGGAGTTCGGCATCCGGTGCGAGGCGCTGGACCAGCGCCTTCGGCTCGCGGCAGGAGCTTCAGGTGCTCTTGAAGAAGAAGGTGGTGCTCATGGCGCGGGAGTCTACCGCCCGTGTGCCCGAGCGGAGCCTAAAGGTGCAGGACGTGCCAGGTCGTCTGCGGATCGATCAGGGCACGGCGCAGCCTGCGGTCGCGTTCGCACTTCAGGAAGAGCGGGGCGTGGTGCGTGCGCTCGAAGCAGAAGCGCTTCGGCAGGGACGTGTAGAGGGAGCGCGGGGGCGGGGAGTCCTCCATGTCCTTGAGACGCGAGCCGCTCTCGAACGTGTGCATGAAGATGCGGCGGATGCCGATCTCCTCCCGCAGGACCCACAGGGCTGCGGCGAGCAGTGCCTCATCCCACAGCCGGACGTGCGGCTGCAGCAGTTCTTCGCGGTAGTGCGCCCAGCGCGTGCACGAGCACGTGGCTTCGCCGCACGTACACGGGTCCGTCGACTCACGGATCCAGTCGCTCTGCAGTTCCTCGATGAGCGCCTCGCCGCGCTCCAGATCCACGTCCAAGCGCGCCCAGCCCAGAGTCACCTCGCGCGCCCCCGCGATCGGGTGGCAGCTCCACTGTGCGTCGTCCAGGAGTTCACCGAGAATGCGGCGTGCGCGGCGGTTGTGGCTGACCGCGAAGTTCAGCTGGACGACCAGGTTGTGGCCGCGCCGGGTCGTCTGGTGCCAGGCGCGGGACCAGCGCTCGCCGGGGCCGGGCCAGCGGCCCAGGGTGAGCCGGTAGGCCACGGGGCGTACGGGCCAGTACGACCGCACGTCGTCGGCACACACGACGCCCCGGCCGAGCCGCGAGAGCAAGTCCTTGATGCGCGGCTTGCGCAGCAAGCGACCGAAGGGACCGCGCTTGAGCGCCGCCACCTCGCAGCCGTCGCCTACGGCATGCTCCAGCAGCATCAGTGCGTAGCGGTCCTTGAAGTAGTGGAAGACCGTGCGGTCCTGACGCAGGCAGGCCGTGATCTCTTCGAGCAGTTCGTGATCCATGGTGCAGAACTCTTCCTCAGGCGCAGCACGAACCGGTGCAGCGCGGCCAGAGCGGACGTGAAGCGGCCCTCCGTCCCGGAGGGGGCTATCGGTCTGGCTGGAAGCTGGAGATCTGGAGCAGCATGGTTGGAATCCCCTGGGGGACAGGACGGTTGGACGCTTCAGCGGGCCCGCGGGTTCCGCCGTGCGGCCCTGAATTCGTCAGGCCGCGTTGCTTCCGGTCGCCGGGCCGGGCTACGCTCCGGCGTCCGCCATGGACGGCAGGAGGAGTCGAGGATGCGCGTAGATCGGAAGCGAGTTGCAGTGCTCTTGTTCGTGCTGTTGTGCATCGCCACGCTCGAGGTCCATGACGGTGTCGACACCGACGCCCGGCTGAGCCGGAATCGTGGGATCCCGTTGCTCTTCCAGCATGGCGAGTGGATCGGCAAGAAGGCCGAGCTGCCCGACGTGGCCGACTTCCGCCTCATGCGTGAGACCGACAACGAGACGACCGGCCCGACCGGTCCGTACTACGACATCGGGTACAAGTGGAGCGGCATCAAGGTGCTGTTCATTCCCGTCTTCACCTGGAGCGGCGATTGGTGCTCGTACATCAGCGACGACGAGTACTTGGAGGCGAGCCACGAGGAGTGCATCGCGGAGGCGCAGGCCGCCGGCATCGCCATGCCGTCTGCCGGCCCCGGCTTCTGGTGGTCCTGGGGCGGCAAGCTCATCTGGCTCTCCCTCATTGGCTTCTTCGTCTTCCTGAAGATGAAGGGGGCGAAGGAGGACCGCGCCCTGGCGGAGCGCCAGTTCCAGCGGCGCATGCAAGCCGAAGACGGCGGCGACGAAGCTGATGGCGACGACGGCGGCGGGGCGGGCCAGATCCCCGTGCGCAGGCGCAGGACCTAGCGCCGCAGACGAGAGGCGCGCCAAAACGAGAGGTGGCGCGAGCGGACCGGGGTCCACTCGCGCCGTGGGGAGGACTCGCCGGAGGCGAGGCGTGCAGAGGGATCAGCTGGACGCGGAGTCGTCCGAGCTGCTGCCCTTCTTCTTCCTGCGCTTCTTGCAGGCTTCCTTGATCTCGGCCTTCGTCACGGCGCCGTCGCCGTCGGCGTCAGCCTTCGAGATGCGCGTCCAGACGCGCTCGGGCACTTCGGCTGCCGTGAGGGAGCCGCTGCCGTCCTTGTCGAACTTCTTGAACAGCTTGGCGATCTTGTGGCCCTTGCGCTTGCCCTTGCCCTTGCGCTTGCCACCCTCCGCGAGAGCGGGCGTGGCGAGTGCGACAGCCAGGAGCAGGACACAACACGTGCGGAAGAGGGTCTTCATGGGAGGTCTCCAGGTGGGGGAGCCGAGGGAGGGCGGCTCCGGAGGCTTGTTGCTTCTGGAGGGATGAAACCCAGCGCCCTCGCCCAGGTTCCGGGCCCAGAATCAAGAACGCGCGCCGTCACGGACGGCGCGCATTCGCTGGGCTCAGGTGTTGCGTGATTCTGAAGCGTGCACTCCGGGCCGATGAAGTGGCCTGGCCGGCCCCAGCCCAGCCCGCAGCACGTTCCCATGCAACGACGCCGGGCGCATCGACACTAGGCGCCCATGCCGCCGTCAACGAGATACTGCGACCCCGTGACGAAGCTGGCGCGCTCGGAAGCGAGCAGGGAGACGACGCTGGCGACCTCTTCGGACTCGCCGAAGCGTGCGAGCGGCACCATGCTGGTGATCTGCTGCGCCATCTCGTTGGCCTGCTCCTCGGGCATGTCCATCTTGTCGTAGATGGGCGTCGCGATCGGGCCGGGGCTCACGATGTTGACGCGAATGCCGTCCGGCGCGAGCTCGCGAGCCCACGCGCGGCTCAGGGTGTTCACGGCGCCTTTGCTGGCGGAGTAGACGGACGCGTTCGGGAACGGGCGGTCGCCCAGGACCGAGGAGACGTTGATCACGTTGCCCTTGCTGGAGCGCAGCAGCGGCAGCGCGGCGCGCGTCGTGGCAATCAGGCCCTTGACGTTGACGTTGAACACGGCGTCCACGTGCTCCGGCGTGGCGTGCTCCAGGGGTAGCAGCGGGGCGATGCCGGCGTTGTTCACGAGGACGTCCAGGCGCCCGTGGCGGTTCTGGACCTCGCCCAGCGTGCGCTCGGCGTCTTCCGTGCCGGTGACGTCGGCCACGACGTAGCTGATGGCCTCGTGCTGGGAGGCCGACTCCTCGAGCGTGGCCTCATTACGACCGGTGATGACGACGGCGAAGCCATCCTCGGCGAGTTGCTTTGCGATGGCCCGGCCGATGCCGGTGCTGCCGCCCGTGACGAGCGCGACGTTCTGGGACATGGGGATCTCCTGGGGCTGTGGATCAGGGTCGACGCCGATCGCGCCTGCGGGGTTTCAGCGCGGCGACCGGCGGGGGCCCTGCGTCCTGCTCTCCCCGGCGGCTCGGGCGGAACCCCGCGGCCGCGGAGGAGCGCGCTCGCCGCGAGCGACCCCAGCCCCGCGCGTAGCACGATTCATGTGGGACTACTCGTGCGGCACCGCACTAGACTTTGCGCCGCATGGCTGGACGCATCCTCTTCGGCGCGACGATCTTCCTCAGCGCCTTCCTGCTGTTCCAGGTGCAGCCGGTCATCGGCAAGTACATCCTGCCGTGGTTCGGCTCCTCGCCCGGGGTGTGGACGACGTGCCTGCTCTTCTTCCAGGTGCTGCTCCTGGGCGGCTACACGTACGCGCACTTCGTCGTCAGCCGCCTGAGTCCGAAGCGGCAGGCGCTCGTGCACGGCATCTTGCTCGCGCTGGCGCTGCTCACGCTGCCGATCACGCCGTCGATCTCCTGGAAGCCGACCGGGGAGGAGGCGCCGATCGGGCGCATCCTCCTCGTGCTCGCCTTCAGCGTCGGCCTGCCGTACCTGCTGCTCTCCTCGACCGGTCCCCTGATCCAGGGATGGTCCGCTCGACTCAATCCCAAGCGCTCGCCGTACCGCCTCTACGCCCTGTCCAACGCCGGCTCGCTCCTCGCCCTCTTGAGCTACCCGTTCCTCGTCGAGCCCGAGTACCGGCTGAACGAACAGACGGTGATGTGGTCGCTCGGCTATGCCGCCTTCGCCATCGCCTGCATCGGGTGTGGCTGGCTGTTGGTGCGCGGGGCCGGGGCTCCCGCCGCACGACGCGACGAGGATGACCTCGCGCCGCTGCCGGCCGAGGAAGCGGGCGAGACCCAGCCGCAAGAGGAGCGTTCGCCGACCTGGGGTGACGTGCTGACGTGGTTCCTGCTCGCCGCGAGCGCCTCGGCGCTCCTGCTTGCCACGACGAACCAGATGTGCCTCGACGTGGCCGTCGTGCCCTTCCTCTGGATCGTGCCGCTCAGCCTCTACCTGATCTCGTTCATCCTGACGTTCGACCACGAGCGCTGGTACGTGCGGCCGGTGTTCCTGGCACTCCTGCCGTACATCCTGCTCGTCGCGTTCGCGCGCCTGCGCGACGGCGTGGACGTCTCGCTGGAGCAGCAGGTCGCGGGGTACGCGGCGGCTCTCTTCGTCTGCTGCATGTGCTGTCACGGGGAGCTGTCGCGCAGCAAGCCCGCTCCGCGCCACCTGACGTGGTTCTTCCTCATCGTCTCGCTCGGTGGGGCGGCGGGCGGCCTCACAGTCGCACTCGGGGCGCCCGCCTTCCTCAGCGACTTCCACGAGTTCCCGCTGCTCCTGGCCGTGGCGTTCGCGGTCGTGCTGGCTGCGGCCGTGCGGCAGGCCGCGCGGGAGCGGCTGCCGTTTCCGAAGTTCCCGTGGCTCGCGGGCGTCTGGGTGCTGTTCTGGCTCGGCTGCTTCGCCGTCGTCGTCTACGTCTCCGCGCGCCTGCTCAGCTTCGACTTCTGGCTGGAGGAGGGCGGCAAGGCGAAGACGCGCGAGGCCCTGGAGGTGTGGTTCACCGCGCTCAAGGGCTTCGCGTGGCTGGCGCCCCTGGCCGTCCTGTCAATCCTCGAGTTCGCCCGTCGGCGCGCCGGGATGGGGGCGAAGCGCTGGTGGCTGGCGCCCCAGCGTCACGTGCTGCTCGCGGGTGCGCTCGTGGGGAGCCTGGGGCTCTTCGCGATCGTCGGCGCGGTCGGCTGGACGGTGCGCGAGCGGGCCACCAACATCGTCGTGCAGGATCGCAACTTCTACGGCGTGCTGCTGATCAAGGAGTACTACAAGGACGAGCCGTGGCACGACTGGACCCTGACGCACGGCCGCATCATGCACGGCGTCCAGCTCAAGAACCGCGCGAACTGGCCGACGTCGTACTACGGACCCGAGTCGGGTGTCGGGCTGGCCGTGCGCCTCCATCCCAAGCTCGCGGTCCCGGGGCGCTCGTTCCGCATCGGCATCGTCGGCCTGGGCACCGGCACCATGGCGGCGTACGCCAACCAGCGCATCGACCCGGCGCTGGACGACGACGAGTACGCGCAGCTGCGCGCGCGCCGGCCCGGCGACTACGTGCGCTTCTACGAGATCAATCCCATGGTCGAGGATTGGGCCTGGAACCGCTTCACCTACCTCAGCGATGCGCGCAAGCGTGGAGCGGACGTCGATGTCTACCTGGGCGACGCGCGCGTGGTCATGGAGCGCCAGATCGCCGAGGGCAAGCCCGAGCGCTTCGACGTGCTGGCCATCGACGCGTTCTCCAGTGATGCGATCCCGATCCACCTCCTGACGAAGGAGAGCCTCGAGATCTACTGGAAGCACCTGAATCGGGATGGGGTGCTCGCCCTGCACGTCACCAATCGCTACATCAACCTGAAGACGATCGTGCGCCGCCTGGCCGACGAGCTGGACATCGGTCTCTTGCACGTCACCTCGGCCGATGACAGCGACCGGGAAGTCAGCAGCTGTGACTGGTTGCTCATGACGAACAATGCGCGCGTCCGTGCGCGCGCTCGGTTCGAGGGCACCGTGGAGGAGCTACCGGATCCGGGGCCGCTGTGGACGGATGACTTCAGCAGCGTGTTCGAGGTCCTGAAGGACGTCGAGAAGCACGCCAAGGAGCCGGAAGAGGGCGACGAGCCCGAGAAGACCTGGCGTGACCTGGGCTGGTGGCTCGACTTGTTCGTCGCCGAAGACAAGGCCGACCAGTCGGACGACTGAACGTCAGCGGCTGGTGAGCCAGGGTGCGTGGGAGTAGAGCAGCCCGGTCGCGAACGGCAGCTTCGTCCGCACGTGTACGAC
>JAHEIK010000206.1 GCA_024639415.1 Planctomycetota bacterium | reverse complement strand
CCGGCCACCCGTCCGTCGGGGACGAAAGCGACTCCTGCTATCGCCGGGCCGTTGCGTGGCTCCTGAAGCAGCAGATCGATGGCGGACGCTTCGGCTACTACGAGAGCCGCGTGGACAACTACTTCGTGAGCCGCTTGCGCAAGAGGAGCCTCTTCAGTTCCGAAGGGGCCGGCTACAAGGCCCGCACCATCCACATGTTCAACCACGCGGTACCTACGGCCGCGCTCGCCGTCGCCTACCGCGAGTCGGGGGATGCTGCACTGCGCGCACCCCTGCGTGCGGCTCTGCGCTACCTCGTCCACGACGAGCACCCGGACTACGTGTGGACGAGCTACTACGATCCGTACGGGGATATGGGCGTGGTCTCGTACGTGATGCTCGCCGCGCGCGCCGCGGCTGACGCAGGTCTCACGCTCGAAGCCAAGCCCCTGCTCGAGCCGGCGTCCGACTTCCTCGAGCGCGTCACCGATCCCGACACGGGCCGTTCCGCGATGATCGCCGAGCGGCCGCACTGCTACGACGGCTACGACTCCACCGCCATCAACGCCTTCTGCCGCCGCCTGTTGGGCGAGACGTTCGATACGCCACCGCTCTCCGGCGCTCTCGACGTACTCTCCCGTGCGGGTCTGGCTTGGCGCCCTGCATCGGCGCTCGAACACGGACACGGAACCGCTCGAACCCTCGGCGCCGTCGTCAATCACGAGTTCTGGTACCACGCAGTGCGCGCTTTCGCCGGATCGCCAGCGCAGGCGGCGGCACGCATCTCCGATCGCATCGCGGGACTGCTCGTGCAGCATCAGCAGAGATCGGGATCCGCACGAGGGTCGTGGGCGCCCATCGGCGTCTGGGATCGCGTGGGCGGCCGCGTCTACGCCACGAGCATGGCCGTTCGAACGCTGGCCGCGCGACGGGGACCGCGCCTGCGCTGAGCACGGCCTGCCTGGAGACGAGGATCGCGAGCACCCGCAAGCCACGGACGGCCAGCCCCAGTACCGGAACACGTGCGTGGATCGAGGCCGGCAGGCGTCCAGCAGACGCCCGCAACTCCCCTCCGGGGCCGAACTCGCAGGACGTTCAGGAAATCCGCTCGTCGCGTCGGGAGCGGCCCTACAACGGACGCAATGGGCAGGCGGCGGGCAGTGGTAGCTGCAGTGGCCGAGTCGCGACGGCTGAGGCCGTCCGTCTTGCTGCTGCTTGGATTCGTCCTGGCCAACCTGCTGCTCTTCGCCGCCTACCGGGTCGCCTTCCTCGTCTTCTACGTCGGGCAGGCCTCGGCAGGGGAGTGGGCGACCGTCCTCGCCTACGGAGCGCGGCTGGATCTGGCGCTGCTGGGCGCGGAGTGCTGCGCCTTCGGGGTGTTCGCCCTGATCCGAGGCGCGGTGCGCACGCACGGTTTGTTCCGACTCGCGCTCGTGCACACCCTCCTGCACGCTCTCTTCACGGTGGCGGACTTCAGCTTCTACGGCCAGCGCAACCAGCACATGGGCGAGTTGCTGTTCGCCAACCTGTCGGAGCCGGGCGTGCTGGGGGACGAGCTGAGCAGCTTCGTTCTCGGTCATCCGTGGATGGCAGCAGGGGGCGTCGCCGTCCTCGTGCTCCTCGTCCTGCTGGCAGGGCGTCTGCGACGACGACTGCCTGCCGCTACGTGGATGCTGCGCGGATCCTGGCGCCGCATCGCCGCCGTCGTCCTCTTCAGCAGTCTCGCCTCGCTGAGCGTTCTCGAGCCGGTCACGCAGAAGCGCTGGCGTGGCGGCCGCCGCGTCGGCAGTTGGGCGATCCGGCCGGCTACGAGTCGGCACTACGCACGCCTCGGCGACTACCTCCTGCATCAGGCAATCCCCAATCCGCTCCATGAGTTCGTCGTGGTCCATGTGCCTTGGCTGTTCGTCGACGCGCCGCAGGCGCGCTTGAGCGCCGAGGAGGCCCTGTGTGCGTGTGCCGAGCTCTTCCCCGGGGTGCGGACCTCCGCCCGCTACCCACTGCTGCGCTACATCGAGAGTGACGTGGATCTGGACCTGGAGAACGTATTCGTCATCCAGGTCGAGGGTCTCACGCGCGCGGTGCTCGACTGCCGCCGTGGCGATCGGTGGGTGATGCCTCGCCTGCGCGCGCTAGCCGACGAGGGGCTCTACTTCCCCCGCACCGTCCAGAGCTTCGCGAACACATCCGGCGGCGTCTTCGCCACGGCCGTGAGCCTGCCGCGCTCGCTCAACACCCAGCGTGTGGGTGTGTTCCTCGGGGAAGAACTGTCCGGCTACTACGCAAGCCTCCCGCGCATTCTCGCTGACGCCGAGTATCAGCACTGGTGGTTCTCGGGCTTCCGCCAGTCCCACGCCGACTACACCGCGTTCCTCGGCAACCTCGGCTACAGGACGATGTCCTACCCCGCGTTTCATGAGCGCTTGAAAAGCCAAGCCGGCGCGGAGGGACCGCTTGGGATCAACGACGGGCCCTTCCTGCGCGCCTGCGCGGAGCTCGTGTCCCAGAGCCCGAAGTGCTTCAGTGCGCATGCGATGACGTCGAACACGCACGCGCCGTGGACCGTGCCGGCTTCGAGTGAAGCGCCCTTCTCGGAGGATGCGCTCACGGCCTTCCGCTACGTGGACGAGAGCATTCATGAGTGTCTCGAGGTGCTGCGCGGGGACATGGAGAGATTCCGGCGCACGCTCTTCGTCATCGTGGCCGATCACACGTCGGTGACGTTCCAGCGCGGCCGCTTGGAGCGCTTGGAGATCCCGCTGATCTTCTACAGCCCACGCTTGTCCGAGCGCTTCCAGATCGGCGCTCGCTCCACACGAGCGAGTCACGCCGATATCCAGCCTACCGTGCTCTCCCTGCTGGGTGGTCGTCATCGCTACGCGGGACTCGGACGCGATCTCACCACCGAGCCTGTGCGGCCAGGAGTGATCAGCGCCACGCGGAACGAGGTCTACTACTTCAAGGGCGACTACGTCCTCGTCTGGGTTCTGGGCGACGACGAGTTCCAGCTGTGGACGGTCTCCGAGGCCGGCATCGATGAACAGGACGTTGCCGACGAGCACCTCGAGCGCTTCCTGGGCATGCAGCGCGAGTTGTTCGCCCAGTGTGAGGCGGCGCAACGCCTTGCGCAGCAGCGTGCCGTGTTCCCGATCGACCGCCTGCGATCGAAGGGGGATTGAAGCACCGGAGCGGTTCAGGAGGGGCGCTCACGGGGCCTTCACTACCTTGAAGCGCGCGACCTTCTCGATGTGCCAGCCCTTCTGCGGGTCTCCCAATCGCACGCGTACCTCGGCGCGCGGCGCATCGAACGCGCCTGCGAACTTCGCTCCCCTCGTCTCGAACACGCCGTCGCCGTCGAGGTCCGCCGTCCACTTGGTGCGGGGTGGCTGCTTGCCCGCGGTCTTGGCGCGGAAGGTCACCTCGCTGCCGGCGAAGACGCGTTCCGGCATCTGGATCTCGATCCTCGGCATGTGCAGCGGCTTGCCGCGCAGGACGCCGCGCGGGAAGTCGAACGACACCGCGTGCACCTGCCCCAGCTTGGGCTTCTTGAGGTGCTGGACGAGGCCGCCGGGCCAGCGCACCCAGGCCGCCCGGAGCTTGCGTCCCCGCAGTCCGAAGCGCAGCAGGCCTTCGTTCTGTTGCGCGTGACTGCCCATGCAACTCTCGACCTGGCGGACGAGTCTGCCTTTATCCGTCTCCACGAAGATCTGGGCTCCGAGGTCGGTTGTGCCCACCGGAGGCGCCCGCAGCCGGAACGCGATCCAAGGCCCGGGCTCCGTGTCATTGCGGAAGACGCAGATGCCGCGCTTGCCCTTGGGCTCCGGGCTGCCGCCGCAGACGAGGTCGAGGTCACCGTCGCCGTCGAGATCGGCGAACGCACCGCCGTAGGAGTTGAAGCGGCGTACGCCCGTCGGGCCCGAGATGTCACGGAATGCGAAGCCGCCGAGGTTGCGGAACAGCAGGGCATGGGAGTACGGCAAGGTGTAGACCTGTGCGACGAACACCTCCGGCAGGCCGTCTCCGTCGAGGTCGCCGCACGCGGCATTGCTCCAGAGCTCGTCGCCCTTGAACACGCCCCGGTCTCCCAAGGGCTTGAGGGGCAGGCCGGACGTGCTGCGCATGTCGGTGAAGCCGTGGCCCGGCGCCCCGTCGTTGCGGTAGATGGCGGAGTCGTCGCACACATAGCCGCGGATGTCGTACCAGGGCTTGCCCTGATAGGTGGACTGCCCGACGAACTTGTGCACGAGGTTGGAGACCCACAGGTCCAGGTCGCCGTCGCCGTCGAGGTCCGCCCAGCTGCTGGCGATCGTGTGGCCGTACTGCCAGCCGTAGCGCTTGCCCGTCTTCTCGTCGAGGAACTGCGTGGGGTTGAAGCGGCCCTGCACGCCCAGCGCCTGCGCCTGGTCCTGCAGCGCGCCGCCCTGATTGACGAACAGTTCGTTGGGCTGGAGGCGGTAGTTGCCGATGTAGACGTCCTGGTCGCCGTCCGTGTCGTAGTCGGCGAAGACGACGGCGCGTCCGTAGCGCGGGGTCTTGAGCGTGCTCTCGCCCGTGGCGTCTGCGAGCCCCGCGCCACCCTGGTTCCTGTACAGGAAGCGCTGGAACATGACGGCGTCGCCCTTGTTCCAGTCCTCGCCGCCTCCGAACAGCACGTCCGGGCGGTGGTCTCCGTCCACGTCGCCTACGCCGACCGTCGAGCCCTTGGTGCCCTTCGGCAGGCCCCAGGCCTCGGCCTGGTTCAGGAAAGTCCGGTCCTCTGCCTGGATCTTCACGGCGCCGCCCGTCGTGACCACGTCCAGACGGCCGTCGGCGTTGAGGTCCACCCAGCATGCGCCGCCGCCAGGACCCTGCGCGCTGCCGCTCTCCTTGCTGACGTCGGTGAAGCGCACCTGCGCCCCGGGCTTGCCGTAGCCCTGGGTGTCGTTGCGCAGCAGCGTCTTGCCGTTCACGAGCAGGTCGGGATCGCCGTCGGCGTCGTAGTCGCCGAAGGAGAAGCGGTCGCCCGCCACGCCGGCGAGACCCGCCGCCGCGGTGATGTCCGTGAGAACGATCTCGAGGCCCTCGTCCTCGTCGTCGTCAGCCATGCTCACGCGCGACGGAACGAGACACACACCGAGGAGCAGCAGCACCACGACGATCAAGCGGTGGGGCGTGCAGGAGTCGCCAAGCATGGAACCCTCCAGGTCTGTGACTCAGGGTAGCGCCGGGAGCGCGCGGGCGATCCCCTCCGTCCTCATGCGCCTGCCATTGGATCCACGGGTCGATCTGACGGCTCTCCGCCCGAGTCCAGGAGGGTGATGATCAAGTACGCGGCGCTCGCGGTGAGCAGCAGCCGTGCGCCCACGACCGGCGCCCGACGCGGAGCGGCTCTCAAGCGTCGACGGTCCCGCGGAGCAAACACCCCTGCAGCCACGCAAGCCCCCCGACCCCGAAGGCTAGCGGCGCTTGAAGTAGTCCCGACGGGCGCGCATCAGGTCGCGTCCCGGGAGGGAGGCGGCGATGGTCGCCAGCGCCGCGTCGGCCTTCTTGCGCGCGGTCTTGTCCCCGGCGAACTGCGTTCGCAGTCGCCACCAGGCCTCGTAGGCCCGTCCGTGGTCCGAGACCGGAACGGAGCGCGCCGCCTCGAGCAGCTCGTCGCGCGCGACCTGGATCCGCTTGACGAGAGCGTCGGCCTTGCGCCTCTGTTGCTTGCGGGCGCTTCGTGCATGGCTTGTGGCGGTTAGGTAGTCCTTGCGCTCGAGGGCGGCTTCGGCGAGGGCGAGCCAATCGACCTCCTTGGGCTCATGGACCAGCCGTTCGAGGTCTTGGAACAGCCGGACGTACTCGTCCATCCCAAAGAACACATGCCCCTTGCGGGGAACCTCCCGATACAGCGCATCGCCGCCCAGCGACTTGATGTGCTCGTAGGCATCGAAGGCGCCTGCCTTGCGAATGTAGTCCTCCTCGCCTGTGGCGAAGACGAAGGGCTGATTCTTGATCTTCTCGAGAGAGCCGTTGCGGATGCCCACCACATTGGGCGGGCCCGGGCAGACGACAAGCGTGCCTCGGATACCCAGCAGGGGCTGCAGCCCGCCGGTGCAGGCAAAGTCTGATCCTGACGAGAACCCCGCGAGGTAGATCCGTCCCTTTGCCACGGGATGGCGCTTCCTCACGTCCTTCATGACAGCCTGCAGATAGGCCGTGTCGTCCAACGCACCCTTCACGCGATTCCACCCGCGTGTGCGGCAGTTGGGCGCGGCCACGATGCACGGGACGCGCTCGACGAAGCCCGCCCAGAGCGCACCGCTCGTATGCGAGCCTCCGCGTTTGCTGGGGTGGATGGCACCGTGCAGGTCGAGAATCAGCGGCAGCGGCTCAATGCCGTTCCACGTCGAGGGCGTACTGATCACATAGCTTGCCTTGATGGCGCCGTGATCGAACGCGGCGAGGGGGATCTCCGCCTGCTGGCCCTCCGCGTACGCCGCGGCGGACCCGACGGTCATCAGGGCGAAGGCGAACAGAATCGACCGCATGGCTGGACTCTACTCGCCAGACCCAGGCGCTGCCTAGCTCCCGGTGCACGTGGCGTGCGGCTTGTCGCGGCGGCCCGCGCCTAGGCCTGCTTGCCCTGCTTGGCGAGCTTGGCCCAGGCGTCGCGCAGCGTCACCGTGCGGTTGAACACGGGTGCGCCGGGGCGCGTATCGGGGTCGACACAGAAGTAGCCCAGACGCTCGAACTGCAGGCGCGTGAGCGGCTCCGGCGCGGCCAGCGACGGCTCGACCTTGCACGCCGTGAGGACCTCGAGGGAGTTCTCGTTGAGGTTGGACATGAAGTCCTCGCCCTCGG
>JAHEIK010000205.1 GCA_024639415.1 Planctomycetota bacterium | reverse complement strand
GCATGGCTGGACGGCGATCACGCCGCGGCGGAGAGCGCCTGTGCCGAGGCGTTGAAGGTCGAGCCGAACTGGAGTCGCATCAAGGTGCTGCGAGCCCTGGCCCGCTCGCTCTCGCCGGCAGGCGACAAGCGCGCCGACGCCAAGGAGGCGACCGAGGCCGTCGCGACGTGGACGGACGACTTCGAGCTCAGGCGCGCCGTCATCCTGCTGCGTGCTTGGGCGGGCGACGCGCAGCTTCCCACGGAGATCGACGCCCTGGCCAAGCGCGAGGCGGAGTTCAACGTCCGCAAGATCGACTCCCTGTAGTCTGCAGCCCATGACCGCACGCCTGGACGTCGAGCTGACCCACGCGCTGGACCGCACCCTCGGGGCCGGGCGCGGACTGTCTGAAGAGTCGCTGCGCAAGGCGCTGCGCCCCGCCGGCGACCTCGCCTCCTGGGTGGAGGAGGAACCGCAGCGGGCCGCCCTGCTCGCGCTGGCGCTCGACGCAGGACCTGCCGAGCAGGCCGCTGCTTGGGCTGCGTCGCGGCCGCCCGCGCAGCACGTGGTGGTGGTGGGGATCGGCGGCTCCGCGCTCTCGGCGCGTGTCTTCGAGGCGATCGCCCCCGAGGACGGCCCGCACCTGCACGTGGTCGACACGGTCGACCCGGCGACGGTGCAGAGCCTCATGGGACGCTTGGACCCGGGCGCCACCCTCCTGCTCGCAATCTCCAAGTCGGGCACGACCCTCGAGACGACCGCGGTGTTCCCCCTCCTCGAGGCGTGGCTGCGCTCCGCCCTGGGGGACGACGCTGTCGCCAGGATCGCCGTCGTCTGCGGTCCCGAGCCAAGCCCCCTGCGCACGCACGCCGAGGCCCGCGGCTACGCGCTCTTCGACGTGCCGCCGGCCGTTGGCGGGCGCTACTCGGCCCTCACGCCCGTGGGGTTGCTTCCGGCCGCCTGCATCGGCGTCGATCCGCGCGCCCTGCTCGCAGGTGCGGCCGAGGCACGCCGGCGCTGCTTGGAGCCCCTCATCGCCGACAACCCCGCGCTGGCGCTGGCCGCAGCGCATCGGGCGGCGGAGAGTGCAGGCCGGCGGGTGGCCGTCCTCTGGCCCTACGGCGAGGCACTCAAGCCCCTGGGGCCCTGGTGGGCGCAACTGGTCGGCGAGAGTCTCGGCAAGCCGGTGTCAGGCGGAGCGGCAGGCGTGACGCCCGTAGCCGCGAGCGGTCCAGCGGACCAGCACAGTCTGCTGCAGCTGCTGATCGAGGGACCGGACGACAAGCTGACGGTGTTCGTCGACGCGCCCAGCGCTTCCGGCCCGGTCGTCCCCGAGCAGGCGGCGGAGCTGACCTTCGCTCGGGGCAAGGGCCTGGGGGCGTTGCTGGCCGCCGAGCGCGAGGCGACCGAGTACGCGCTCGCCCGGAGTGGGCGGCCCTCGATCCGGATTCGTCTGGCCGCGGCGGACGCGCCGAGCATCGGCGCGTTCGTGCTGACCTGGCAGATGGCGGTCGTCTATTGGGGGCGCATGCTCGGCGTCGATCCCTTCGGGCAGCCCGGTGTGACGCTCGGCAAGCAGGCGGCCCAGGCAGTGCTCACGGGCGAGCCTGCCGACCTGGCCGCGAAGCTCGCGGCCCACCGCGCCCAGCCCCGGACCCGATCCTTGTAGGGGCATCCCGATCCCTCGCGCAGCGAGGGTGAGTGGTTGCCCGGCCCGTTCCGAGCGCAGTGTGGCCGTGCAGGATCCTGGGGACGTCCGCCCGCCCCGTCGAACGGACCTTGACGGCCGCACGGGTCGGGCAATGACTCCCCTTCGCCGACTCAGGGTCGCGATGCCCCTACAGGGACCCGACAGCACGCCCGCCTCTCGGCGTCGCCTCCTCGCGGGGGGTGCCGCCGCAGCGCGAAGCGCTGCTTGGCGGCAGGGGGGCGGCAGCCTCCCATGCGACCTGCGGTCACACGGGGCCCAGTCGGGCAGGCGAGCGCCAATGCGCGCTCCGCCAGCTCCGCGCGCCGATTAGGAGAGCCCCTCCGCCGAGGAGCTTAGAACGGGATGTCGTCGTCCGCGTAGTCGTCCTGGGGCGTCGGCTGCGCAGCGACAGGCGCGCCCTGGCCGCGCTGCGGCTGCTGCTGGCGCTGACCGCCGCCGTAGCCGCCGCCGCCGCCTTCGCCGCCACCCTGGCTGTCGATGAACTGGAAGTTCTCGGCGACGACGGAGAGCTTCGAGCGGCGCTGGCCGTCGCGCTCCCAGGAGTCGAACTTGAGGCGGCCCTCGACGAAGAGCTGGCGGCCCTTCTTCATGTAGCGGGCGATCGTCTCGCCCGTGCGGCCCCAGGCCTCGCAGTCGATGAATGCGGTCTCTTCGACCTTCTCGCCCGACTGGCGGTTGTTGTAGACGCGGTTCACCGCGAGCCCGAACTGGACGACCGAGTTGCCGGACGGCAGGGCGCGGGTTTCCGGATCGCGCGTGAGACGTCCGATCAGCATCACCTTGTTGAGGTTGGCCATGAGAAGCAGCTCCGAGAGGTGCGGGCGATGGGGGTGAAGCGCCCGATCAGGCCGTCCCGACCAATGCGGTCGGCCTGTTCAGGGGGGCATTTCCCCGTTCCCGAGGGTTCCAGCGGTCACGTATGATGCTAGCCCCCGGCGCCGACAGGAGCAGCCATGACCGAGCAACGCCGCAAGAATCAGCGCGTAGCGGCTCAGGGAGCCTGCACGATCCTGGACCCGGATGGCGGTGAGCACGCCTTCGAGCTGATCGACCTCTCCGAGTGCGGGGCCCGGCTGCGCTGCGAGATCCCGATCGGCGCCATGACCCGCATCAACGTCGCGATGCTCCTCCCGGCGGACCGTGTGGGGCGCGACGCCGACGCCCGCCTCCAGACGGCGGGCGTGATCGTCTGGAGTCACCGGGTCGAGGAGGGCGTCAACGACATCGGCGTGTTCTTCCCCGAGCTCGACGAAGAGGGCGCCTCGCTGCTCCAGGCCTACGTCCTCTCGGCCGTCTGAGCAGGGCGTCGATGAGCGCGGCCCAGGTCCATCCGACCGCCGTCGTCGACGACGGGGCGGTGCTCGAGGACGGCGTGCGCGTCTGGCACTTCGTCCACGTCTGTGCCGGAGCCCGCATCGGAGCGGGGAGCGTCCTCGGGCAGGGCGTCTTCGTCGCTCCCGACGTGCGCATCGGCGCGGGCTGCAAGCTGCAGAACAACGTCTCCGTCTACGCCGGCGTGACGCTCGAGGACGAGGTCTTCGTCGGGCCGTCCGCCGTCTTCACGAATGTCACGAACCCCCGGGCGCACGTGGACCGCCGCCACGCCTTCAGGCCCACCCTCGTGAAACGCCGGGCCACCCTCGGGGCCAACTGCACCGTTGTCTGCGGCGTGACCCTGGGCGAGGGGGCCTTCGTCGCGGCCGGGGCCGTCGTCACCGCCGACGTGCCGCCGCGCGTCCTGGTCCAGGGCAGTCCTGCCCGGCCCGTGGGGCATCGCTGCGATTGCGGTGAAGGTCTGGGGGCCATCCCGACCGATGATGGGGGAGAGCGCGCCTGCGACGCGTGCGGGGCGCGCTACGCGCCGCGCGCCGACGGTGGCCTCGACCTCATCCCCTCGTCCGCGTGAGCCCGGAGTAGCCAGCACCTTCGATGGACGTCATCCACCTCGTGATCGCGCTGCTGTTCGGCCTCGTCGTGGGCTCCTTCCTCAACGTGGTCATCTGGCGTCTGCCGCGGGGCGAGAACCTCTCCAAGCCGCGCTCGCGCTGTCCGGGGTGCGGGGCGCTGATCCGCTGGTACGACAACATCCCGGTGGTCTCCTGGCTGCTCCTGCGGGCGAAGTGCCGGGGCTGTGGGAGCCGCATCGCCGGCCGCTACCCCTTCGTGGAACTCCTGACCGGCGTGCTGTTCCTGCTGGCTTGGCGCAAGCACGGCGGACATCCCGTGGCCGCGTTGGAGCTGTTCACGACGATCCAGGTCTGCCTGTTCCTGGCCGCGCTGGTCGCGATCTCGTTCATCGACATCGATCACCGCATCATCCCGGATCGCATCAGCAAGCCCGGCATGGTGTTCTTCGTCGCGCTGGCGCCGCTCAGCCTGCTCCACATGCTGGAGCCGCAGTTCGTCGGCGGTGTGAAGGCCGCACTGAGTGCTTGGCTGCACGCCGGCGCGGGTGCCGTCGTGGGGGCCGGCGTCGTCCTCGCGATCCGCGCGGTGGGCTCCTGGATCCTGAAGAAGGAGGCCATGGGGCTGGGCGACGTGAAGTTGCTGGCCCTCATCGGGGCGGTCGTCGGCCCGCTGCAGGCCCTCTATGCACTGGCCCTCGCCTGCCTCGCAGGCGCCGTCGTCGGTTCGTTGCTCTTCGCCATCGGCAAGCGCCGTCCGATGCCGTGTGCCCTCACGGTCAAGGGCGACGGGACGGAGGCGTCCTTCGACCGGATGCGCGTGCGCGGCGAGCGGCTCGAGGTGCAGGGTGCGCCCGAACTCGCGGCCGGCAGCGAGGTTACGCTCGACCTCGTGCTGCCTGCGGCGCGTGTCCTCGAGGAGGAGGATCCGCGCCTGGCGCTGAAGGCGCGCGTCGCCGAGGTCAGCGGCTCCGGGGCTGCCCGTACGTGGCGTCTCGAGGTGCTCGAGCCCACGGAGGACGACGAGGAGCGGCTCGAGATGTTCGGCCAGTCCTACCGCTACATCCCCTTCGGCCCCTTCCTCGCCATGGGCGGCGCCCTCAGCGTCCTCTGGGGCGAGGAAGTCCACTGGTTCATCACGGTCGGCTACCCCGAATGGGCGCGCGGGATGATCGGCGGCTAGGCGGTCGACGGGCGCACACGCGCCCTTCGACGCGCTACGCGCGCTCAGGGCTTGGGGCGCCCCTACGGCATACTCCCGCTGCGGCTACGCACGCGAGTCGGCGAGCGTGCATGGGGCGTCCGATACGCCAGTGGGCCCCGTGCGACCGCAGGTCGTATGGGAGCCCCGTGCGACCGCAGGTCGCATGGGAGGGCGCGCAGGATGATCGGCGGCTAGGCGGTCGACGGGCGCACACGCGCCCTTCGACGCGCTACGCGCGCTCAGGGCTCCCAAGGCCCCTACGGCATCTGAGCGTGCTACCCGCGATGGGTGCCCGAGGGGCGAGTTGCCGTAGGGGCGATGGGAGCCTGAGTCTTCGAAGGCGAGTCCTCGCCCGCCCCGTGCGTTGTCGTGCGGCTCACGCATGCGTCGCACGGCTCTTGGACGGGCCCCACAGAGCCGCGCGCGCGGCCCAAGGGCCGCGTCCACGACTGCGTGGGTAGTGCCTCATCCGACCTTTTCCTACCAGATGTTGTATTTAGGCCTTGACCGGCCCGCAGGGCCCGGTTGAATCGTGTTGTCGCGGTGTCGTCGAGCGCGCGGAGGAGGTCCCCGAAGGGAAGTCGAGCCGAGAGGTTCGGTTCCGGTAGGGACTCCGCAGCCCAGGCGTCGGGCTCCCCCGGCGTTCTGGCTGTGATCCTGATCCCCCGCGCTGACGCACCCCAAGGGAGGATCCGTATGCGTCGCTCGCTCAGCACCATGGGTGCATTCGTTCTCGTCGGCCTGCTCGCCGTTTCATTGCTCGCCGGCTGTTCGAGTTCCCGGACCGCAGATCGAGCGAAGGTGCTCGAGGCCGAGAACATCAACCTGCGCCAGAAGTCGATGACGATGGAGCAGCAGATGCGCGACGCGCATGCTTCGCAGGACGACGCTGTCGCCCGCGAGCAGCAGCTGCGCGCCGAGCTCGTCGCCGCGCGCCAGGATGCCAACTCCGCCGGCGCCGCACGCGCGCAGGCCGAGGCCGCCCGCATGCGCCTCGTCGAGCTGCAGAACCAGCTCGCCGACGCGGAGCGCGCGACCATCGAGAGCAACCAGCGCTACGAGGCGCTGCGCGCCGAGCGCGCGCGTCTGGTGCAGCCGGCTCCGCGTCCCGTCGCGCAGCGTGGCGGCCCCACGCGGATCCGCATGGGCGGCACGAGCCCCGAGGCCGAGGCCATGCGCCGCGACTTGCAGAACCAGCTCTCGCGTTTCGGCGTGCGTGGGCTCAACGTCGAGGTCCGCACGGACCGCACCGGCAGCGAGCGCGTCGCGATCGTGCTGCCCGATGCCTTCCCGTCGGGCAAGGCCACGCTGGCCTACAACGCGAGTGCGGTGAAGGCCGTCATCAGCGTCGGCAAGATGATCAAGGCCCACTACCCGAACAGCCAGGTGCTGGTCGAGGGCCACACGGACAGCGACCCCATCCGCAAGTCGGGCTGGGGCACGAACGAGAACCTCTCGCGCGCCCGCGCCCAGGCCGTCGAGACCCTGCTCACCAACTCCGGTGTGCCCGCAACCAACGTCAGCACGGAGGGCTTCGGGGCCCGCCAGCCGCTGGCGCAGGGCAGCACCAAGCGCGCCAAGAGCCGCAACCGCCGCGTCGAGATCTTCATCTCCCCGCGCGGCTGATCCCCAGGCGGCCCTTCCGCCTAGGCCTGAACCACGGGCGATCGGACAACCCCAGACCAGCAGTAGATCCCACGAGAAGAGACCAGCGTTCCCAGCGGCGCACGCGCACAGGCAGACGCTGACAGGAGAAGTGACATGACAAGAATGCCCACGTGGTGCGTAGTGATCGCCATGGCGATGCTCGCGATCAGCCTCTCGGCCTGCAAGAGCAACACGCGCAAGTGCAACGACGGCAACTGCTCGCCGACGACGATCGAGCAGGCGCCGACCTTCGTCGACGCCGAGCCGAGCTACCCGCCGGCCGCGCCCTCCTACCCGGACGCCCCGCCGATCCCGGTCGACCCGACCCCGACGGTAGCCGACGTGGCCGCCGCCAGGGACAGCGCCGA